>WFSC01000001.1 GCA_015486185.1 Bacteroidales bacterium
ATTTATTTTATTACTTTTGCATCCCGTAATTAATTGTCCCTTGGTGTAATGGTAGCACTGCAGATTTTGGTTCTGCCGGTCCAGGTTCGAATCCTGGGGGGACAGCAAAAAGAAAGACCTTTTCTTGAGGGCCTTTTTTGTGTACCGGTAATAAAATATTATTCCCCTGTCTTTATCAAATGAAAAGAAGAATTCATGATGGATCTCAGAATCTCACCCAGTTCCTGCATATCATCATCCCCTTCTTCATAATACCAATTAATATCTAATTGTTTTTTTACTTCGGGATATTTCAGGAAGGCTTTTAACATTTCAAAGACCCATTTTACTGAACTGGTATTAATATATTCGAACTTCATGTCTATCTGAATGGAGGAAGGTCGGGAATCAATATATTGTTTGATCCATGAATAAACAGGCTGATAGAATAGATGCGGATCATTGAGTACGGAACGCCCCTCAAAGTAAAGTTTCCCGTCTTTCAGATAAACTTCGGGTGAATATTTTGTTTTATTTATTTTAATTTCCTGCAATGTCTTGTTTGGTTAATGATTATATCCGACCGGAAAGCAAAAAGCCGAAATGTTATATAAAATTTTAGTTTACAATGTTTTAATTATTTAGTTTTATGAAGTATTTGTTTATTCAGGGGAGTTAAAAAGACCAAAAAGTTCTGCATCAATCTTATCAATTACTTCCCGCATATGGTTTGAGTTGTTGGGGAAATCATAATCATCTGCCTCGATGATAAGTTTTTTCCCCAGGTTATAAGAGTCGATCCATGCTTCATATCGTTCATTTAGTCGCTGCAAATAATCCAGACGGATATTATATTCATATTTTCTTCCTCTTTTTTGTATCTGGCTGACAAGTGTGGGAACCGAAGCCCGAAGGTAGAGCAAAAGGTCTGGTGGTTGAATAAAAGAGCTCATTAATTGAAAAAGATTGAAATAATTCTCGAAATCCCGTGTGGACATCAATCCCATGGAATGAAGGTTGGGAGCAAAAATATAGGCATCTTCATAAATGGTCCTGTCTTGTATAACAGTATTTTTTTGTTGTCTGATCTCTATGACCTGGGAGAAACGGCTGTTAAGGAAATATATCTGAAGGTTGAAAGACCATCGTTGCATGTCATCATAAAAATCATTAAGGTAAGGATTGTCATTTACATCTTCATACCGGGCTTCCCAATTGTAATGTTTTGCAAGCAACCCTGTTAAGGTGGTTTTTCCTGATCCAATGTTTCCAGCAATAGCTATATGCATGGGTGATAAAATTAAATTTGTCAGATTGCACTTAAAAATAGAAAAAAAAACTAATACTTATTCATTCCGGAATTAATTTCCAATATTTCTTCTACAAAACGTCTGGTGTTAGATAAACGGGGGATCTTGTTTTGTCCTCCAAGTTTATTATTTTTCAAAAACCATTTGTAAAAGGTTTGTTCATGAACAGCATGTACCAATGGCTTATCAAGTGTAATATTTTTAAATCGCTTGGCCTCGTAGTCTGAATTGGCAGCCATGAGGGCATGGTCCAGTACGGTAGTAAAATATTCCAGATCGGTTGGTTTTTTCTTAAATTCTACACACCATTCATGCCGGGCTTTTTGGTGGGAGTCCATAAAAACCGGAGCAACGGTGTATTCACTGATTATGGCATCTGTTTTTTCACAAGCTGTTTTTAATGCTTTCTCGGCATTATCTATGATCACTTCTTCCCCGAAAGCATTCAAAAAATGCTTCGTGCGTCCTGTAATGACAAAACGATAAGGATTGGTAGAGGTAAACCGGATAGTGTCTCCGATAAGATATCTCCATAATCCTCCGTTGGTGGAAATAAGCATGGCATAGTTTTCCCTGGTGGTGACCTCTCCTATGGTGAGTGCCGGTGCATTTTCTTCACCAAACTGTTTCATGGGGATAAACTCGTAAAAAATGCCATAATCCAACATCAGAAGCATATCTTTGCGGCCCGGATCATCCTGGATACCGAAAAATCCTTCAGAGGCATTATAGGTTTCCATATAATGCATTTTTCTCGATGGGATCAGCTCTTCAAATTGTTTACGATAAGGGTCAAAACTGATCCCTCCATGAATAAATAATTCGAGATTAGGCCAGATTTCCAGCAAATTTGTTTTTCCTGTTTGTTTCAATATATATCTTATCAATACCAGATTCCAGGAAGGAACACCAGCCAGGTTCGTAACATTTTCAAGAATGGTGGATCGCGTAATCTCTTCAAGTTTTTTGTCCCACTGATCCATCAGAGCGATGTCCAGTTGAGGAACCCGGAGAAATTCAGCCCAAAAAGGAATATTCTCTATTAAAATGGCAGACAGGTCACCATAAAGCGAATTGTTACTGAAATTATTGATCTGGTGACTTCCTCCCAGTGTAAGTGCTTTCCCGCTAAAGATCCGGGTATCGGGATAATTTCGTGTGTACAGGGCCATGACGTCCTTCCCGCCACGAAAATGACACAACTCCAGCGCTTCACGTGTTACGGGAATAAATTTACTTTTATCATTCGTAGTGCCGGAGGATTTGGCAAACCATTTTATCTCGCCCGGCCAGAGCAAATCTTTTTCCCCGTTACGTAAGCGTTTTACATATGGCTTGATATCGTCATAAGTCTGGACCGGGACCCTTTCCTGGAAAGTACGTATAGAAGAAATATCAATATAACCATGTTTCTTGCCCCACGCTGTATTTTGAGCTCTGGAGAGAAGATTTTCCAGGGTTTCTTCTTGAAATTCTGCCGGATATCTTATGAAAAGTTCAATCTGATTCAGCCGTTTGATGTTCAACCATCTGACTAATGAGGTAAGTATTTTCATTTTGGGGCTATTAAATCCGGATATCTCAGAACAAGAATTTATTTTACACCTAAATATTCTCTTTATCCGGGGGCAAAGTTACAGGGAATTAATTAAAAACATCATGTAAAATATCAAGAGACTTGATTTTACCCATTCCTTCAAGATGAATCCGGTAATATAAAAGGACTTTTTCGAGAAAATCTCGCTTGCTGCCCTGAAAATCCGGAAGTGTGTCGAGTTGATCAACATAAACATTCATAAGAGAAGAAAATAATCTGGCATCCTCTTTATCCATAAAATCGCGATGTACCGGAATGGAAGAGACAAAAGTGCCTTCTCTCATGTCGAGAAAACGATTTCTTTCAGAAAATTGATTTGCCGGGTCAAATCCCAGAAAACGGATAAGCCGGACAAGGATAAAAAGATGGTAATAGTTGGTGATATTTTTTTTCTCATCCAAAGAACAGATTGCATTGTGAAGAAAGGCAAACAAATCAGGATTGGATTCTTCCTCAGGAAGAGTCTTGTTAAGTATTTCACTGAGAAAAAGAACCATGCTGGTTTTTTGTATATTACCACTTATATGTATGAAAGGAGGATTCATGCGTGCTTCCCGGATATGCTGTAAGTTGCGCTCAGGCTTGAAATAAATTTCCATATCAAGAAGTGTAAGTGGTTGGAAAACAGACTGACCTAAACTTGATTTTTTCCTTATGCCTTTTATTATAAACGCAAGTCTTCCATATTTTTCAGTATAAATATGAACAATACGGGATGAATCCCCGATTTAATACTATGTAAGACAATACCCCTTGTTTTGGCTAACATGAATAGAGATGTTTTGTAAAACAAACCGAAATTACGTTTTTTTACTTTAATAATATGTAAATAAGATTATTTTTGTCTTTGAAGCCTGATAGGAACGCTTAATAAACAATTTGTCATGAACCAACACATTGAAAAAGAATACGTTAAAAGAATTGCTAAACTTGCAAAAACAAATACGGAGCTTGAGCGCAAGCTGAACGAACTGCAAAAAAAATATGAAAAACTTCTGTTTGAGAATGAAAAACAGAAAGCTTTGCTCGAAAGCCTTTCACCTGAACAGATCCGTAAAGGAAAACAAGTCGAACAGAAGGTCCGGACTCTCAGGTTTGATATGGCAACTGTTTTATTCGCTGATATTCAGGGTTTCTCGAAATTATCCGGCAAAACGAATTCGCAATTAATCATTGATAAGCTGGATGAGATCTTTTTTGAATTCGATAGCATTGTAAAAAAATATAAAATAGAAAAGATTAAAACCATCGGCGATACCTATATGTGTGCCGGTGGAATCCCGATAAAAAACAGTACTAATCCGGTGGAGGTGGTGTTGGCAGCTATTGAGATGAAACAGCATCTCGAAAAGGTGCAACAGGAATACAATTACGAAGGAGGCCAGGTCTGGGATATCAAACTCGGGATACATACAGGGCCCGTGATAGCCAATGTGACCGGGAAAAGGAAGGTGTCTTATGAAATAAAAGGGGATACGGTTAATACTGCTTCACGTATTGAATCGGCTTCGGGACCTGGCGAGATTGTTATTTCGGTTATGACTTTCGAGTTGGTAAAAGAGTTTTTCATTTGTGAGTATTTTGGAAAAATGCCGGTTAAGTATAAAGGAGATATGGATATGTATGTGGTGAAGGGGTTGAGACCGGAATTTTCAAAAGATGGTCAGGGAGTTACGCCCAATGAAGCTTTCCGGATAAAATACGGGTTGATACAATTTACAGATTTGCAGGAGGTCATTCTGGACAAGTTGGAAAAGGAGCTGCCAAAATATTTATACTATCACAATGTTAAGCACACCGTAGATGTGGTAACGGAAGTAGAATTGATAGGATGGGCCGAGGGAATCTCCGATGAAGAGATGCTTTTGCTTAAGACAGCGGCCCTGTTTCATGATGTTGGCCATATCATCCAGTATGATAATCACGAATATTACGGTACGGTTATTGCCAGGGAAATGCTGCCGAAATATGGCTATACACCGGAGCAGATAGACCGGATCTGCGAAATCATTATGGCTACACAATTACCGCCCAAACCTAAAAATTTATTGGAAAATATTATTTGTGATGCCGATTTGGATTATCTGGGTCGGATAGATTTTATTCCGGTCTCAAATACATTGTATAAAGAACTGCATGAACAAAACAAAATCGGATCATTAAATGACTGGAACAAGCTCCAGGTAAAATTTATCAGCGGACATCAGTATTTTACCAAAACAGCCAGAAATCTGCGTGAAGTGAACAAGCAAAAACAAATTGAACGGATCTCCAGACTGATCACTGAAGATAACTAATAAAGAACTATTTGATCACAAGAATTTTTATGATCTGTGTCCGGGTACCGTCCTGGCTGGAGATAAAAACAAGATATACCCCCGAGCTTACTTTTGCTCCTGATAAGTTTTTCCCATACCAGAGTGCCTGCCCGCCCAGTGAAACTGTTTCATAAACAAGGTTGCCACTAATATCAGTAATTTTAATATTTGATTCCGGCAATAGCCCGGTAATGGTTATGGGCCCTGAATAGTTTTCCCGTACGGGATTTGGAAAAGCATAAACCCGAGTGTAGTCGTCAGATCCTTTTGTAGCAGTACCGCGGTATGAGATTACTCCCTGATCCGTTCCAAAAAAAACCTCTCCCGATAATGGTTCGATGGCAATACTTTGGATATGGTTGGATGGTAACGGACTGTTGGATGAGGTGAAATGATGGATTTTTGCCAAACCATCGGGTGAGATCAGAAAAGCCCCGGATTTTTGCGTGCCGAACCATTTGCGGTCAGCTCCGTCCACGGCAATGCAGGTTATAAGTTCGGTACTAAGAAGATAATCAGCCAGGTTGCTGCCGTCATTACGTGGGACCTTGATCCTGTGTGCCGGAAGCACATTTTCATCAAAGACCTGATAAGGATTATAGTAAACCAGTGGTCCCTGATCCGTACCGATCCAGATATAACCATTGTTATCCGAGGTAATGGAATATAAATTGTTATGGGAAACCCCTTCCTGATCGATTACTGCCATTCTTTTGGCTCGATCATCGGATGCATCTGTTGGTGTATGGTTGTCATCAAAGATAAATAACCCGTGTCCCCGGGGAAGAAGAACCCATTTATAGGCATTGTCAGTAACCACGATATCTCCGGTTTCCATATTATTAAGGTATTTTCCATAAGGCAAGCTATGCCAGCTTCCATCTTTCAGCATGACGGAAACCGGATTACTTACAAGAGCATTGGTAACCCATAACCTATGTTCAGAATCAAAAGCCATCCCTCCGACTCGGATAAAATTCTGCCCCGGCAGAATACTTTGCAGGGTACTGTTTTCTTCATTATAAATGGTTTCCAGTTTCCCGTCTCTGAAAACCAGGATCCCGTAATTCCAGGCTGAAGCATAAAAGAGAGTTGGATCAAGAGGATCTTCCAGGATTCTGACAATATCTTTTATATCATAATTGATGAAATTTGTCCACTGGTTATCCTGATATAAATATATTTTTGCAGCATTGTAGGTTGCATTCCAGGAAGCATCTCTGCCGCCGGCTGCAATAGCTACCCTGTGATTCCATGCCCGGATAAAATAAGCTTCGGCGGAATAGGGTCCCTGTGGCGCAATGGCCGGAAAACTATGATAATCATTTGTGTAGATCAATCCGCCTTCGGCATTGGCAATCCAAAGAGTGCCCTGTCCATCTAGCAGGGCATCCCGGGCTTTGGGCTTCGCATAACCGTAATCTGAAATAACATGATCAATATTTAATTCCTTGTTGTATATACGTATAAGCTTGTCACTGGCAATAATTAAGTGATCATTACTGATATGGATATTATAATTTTTTATACCGGGTAATGCGGAGAAAACCGACCAGTTGCCTCCGTTTTGATAATATATAGTGTCCTGAGCATAGGATGGATCGGAACGGTTTGTAAAAAGTTGATTTTGAAAAGAAACAATTTTTGTAAAACTTTCCCCTGAAGAAGGAATGTCCGAAAGATGGGCCCAGGCTCCGTAATATATCAGGTTGGGCGCATTTTTATCCGCCTGAAAAATGCCCTCTTCAGTGGCTGCATATAAATAAGGTGCCTGATAGGTCAGGCTGTAAACACGGATCTGTTTTCCGTCTTTTCCGATAATATAGGTGTCTTTGATCTCTTTTTTCTCAAGATTGACGACAACAATTCCAAAACTACAGGAAAGATATGCTTCCGAATCCAGAATGAGTATATCATAAATGGTTTTTTCTCCGTCCATGGATTTTCGCATGATATCACTTATGTTCGTGATTTTGTCTTTCCCAATAAGATCGATATTGGCATTTTTATAGGCAATTACAAGCATTTCCAAGGATGGATCATAGGCTGCCACGGATACGCCATGGTCTGAAAGCCCTTGTATTTTTGAAAGAGTATGAAGGCTGTTGTCTTCCTTATTTAAATAAAAAAAACCGCTGTTTGTAATGCAATATATTTTATCTGGTGTGTCAATAATGCGCCGGGCATGGGAGTAAGCATAATGATCTCTCCATGCGCCCAGGGGTATCTGACCGATGGTTTTTACCGGGGAAATAAATAAAGATCCTATGATAAAAATAAAAAGGCCGGAGATTTTCATGCATTCTTGTTTGTTGTGATAAATTCATTGTTCAGAAATGTTGAAAATTTCTGAAAAGCCCGGTACCTGTGGGAAATGGAATTTTTAAGATCCAGGGGCATTTCAGCAAACGTGAGGGAATAACCATCAGGAGTAAATAACGGATCATAGCCGAATCCCCGGTTTCCTTTTTTCCCCGTACCGATTTTTCCTGTTACGATACCTTCGAACAATTTTTCTTTATCAGTGTCCCAGACAAAAGCTATAACTGTTCTGAATCTTGCTGCCCGGTTGCCGGTGTTTCCTAATTCTTCCAGTACTTTATTCATATTGGCCTGGTCATCTTTTTCTTCTCCGGCATATCGTGCAGAAAAGACTCCCGGTTTATTGTTCAGTGCCGCTATCTCAAGACCCGTATCATCAGCAAATGTGGGTATCCCGGATTTTTTGAAAATATATCTGGCCTTAAAAAGTGCATTCTCTTCCAGGGTCAGGTGATCTTCCGGGATATCCTCCATGAGATTAATATCCCGTAAACTTATAAGAGTAAAACGGCTGTTAACCAAATGCCGGATTTCTTCCAGCTTATGTTTATTATTTGTGGCAAATACGATTTTCATTGTATAAAAAAAGAAACAAGGTAAAATTACCTTGTTTCAAACGAAAAAATAAATTATTTATTCTCATACATATAAAAGTTATACGATCATCCTCCCATAGCAGAAAATCCTCCGGATCTTCTTAGCGAAGGATCTGGATTTACGCACATAACAGGGATCTTCCCCGTATTAGCTATAATGTGTTGTTCGTCAGCTCCTAATGCATAGTCAGCAAAGGAAATGTCTTTGGTTGTCATCACCAGGATCATATCAGCTTCAACCTGTTTGGCATAATCGACAGTTTCCTGGTAGAATTTCTTTTTGCCGGGCGCTGTGTAAATTTCGTATTCAATCCCTTTGCTCTCAAGAAATTTTTTGGTAAAGGCAAGGTTGTTGCGAATCTTGGTCTGGAAAATACGGTCTTTATAATTCTGCTTAATAATGTAAAATTTGGTTTTGTAATAGGATGAAAGATAATTGACCCATTGAATCTTTTCTTTGTTTTCACTGCGGAAATCAATGGGAAAAACGATCTTTTCAAAACGCCTGTTAACAGGAGGTGCCTGTACAATAATAAAAGGTACCGTGGAACTAACGATAACTTTCAGGGCCCAACTGCCTGTAAGTTTTTGAATCCCTTTTCTGCCATGGGTCCCCATAATAATGAGATTGGCATCAACCTCTTCAGCAATTACACTGATATCTTTAAAGATACTTCCCTCTCTGACGATATACCGGGGCTTAATGAAATTCTTCTTAAATGTTTCTTCAGCAATTTCTTCACAACGTTTCTCAGCAAGAGAAATTTCTCCTTTATCTTTTACGATGTGTACCAAAACAATGTCATTTTCCATGATTGGAGAAATGACCAGTGCATGTTCCAATGCATAATCGCCGATTTGGGTGAAATCATGAGGAACAACAATTGTTTTTTCACTTTTTCCCATAGAATTGTATTTGTTAGTTGACAATAAATAAAAATACTTAAATTTGACCTTGGCATTTGCCAAGGGACGTACAAGTTATGAAAATTTCTTCAAAGACAACGAATATAATATTATTTTTTTTAATACTGTTTGTCTTTTTCCCGTTTTCACATTCATTGGATGCAGAAAACATTAGCCGGAAACAAACTGTATCATTAGTCAAGAACTGTGTTAAGTATTTGATTATAGGACAGGATACCCTTATCTCCGGAGGAAATGTTACTCCCTCTTTCAATAAACAGGTATTTCCTTATAGAAATAATTATCTGAAGGTTGAATTGTTTCCGGCAGACTCTTTTTCTGATAATGTATATTTATTTCATCTTAAAGGAATGGTATCTGCAGTAAATAATCCTGTTGCCTATCCGTTTAAGGAATATAGTAGAATATCTCCGGGAAATTATGTACTGGAAG
>WFSC01000002.1 GCA_015486185.1 Bacteroidales bacterium
AAAACACTTTAAAAAAAGTGTTATAGTAGTTTAATTGATAGATGATTAAAAAGACAAAAAGGTTGCTTCCCGAAAAAAAATTTCCGGAATTTTTGACCAATTGAAAAAAAACGATGATAAATGATAAAAAGGGAAATGAATACCTACGTATTATTTATCATTCCTTCCCCTTTGGCTACCATGGAAGCGACAGTAGAATCGCCCGTTACATTAACTGCTGTGCGAAGCATATCCAGTGGACGGTCCACTCCCAGGATCAGGGCAACTCCTTCGGGGGGGATACCTACGGAAGTAAGGACAATGATAAGCATTACAATACTTCCTCCCGGCACCCCCGGCGATCCTATGGATGCCAGCAGGGCTGTCAGCAGTATGATCAGCATTTGTCCAAATGTAAGATCCACACCAAAAACTTCGGCAATAAAGACAGCAGCCACAGCCTGGTAACAACTGGTCCCATCCATATTGATCGTCACACCAATGGGTAACACAAAATTTGATATTTCAGAATGTACTTTCAGCTCATTTTCCACTTGTCTTTTTGTCACGGGCAATGTGGCAGCACTTGAACTTGTTGAGAATGCCACCAACTGGGCCGGAAGGACTGCCCTGAGAAATTTTAACGGTCTGATGCCTACAAAAATCTTGTTCAGCGTAGGATAAAAGAAGATAATGAGGAAAAACAGTCCAAGAACCACTGTAATAAAGTACAATGCCAACGCTTTAAATAAAGCAATATCTGCACTAAAATCAACAATCAGTGCAGCAAGTAAGGCAAAAACACCGTAAGGGGCAAAACCCATGAATATGTCAATGATCTTTAAAATAATATCGTTCAGACCGTCGATAAACTTTTTAACGGTAGATACTTTTTCCTGAGGCAGAAGGACCATGGCTATTCCGAAAACAATAGCAAAGAAGATCACCTGTAACATTTTGGAATTATCCGAAGCCGCTTTGACAACATTTTCCGGAACCATATCTACGAGAAAGTGCAGGATCGATTGTTGCTTTTGTTCATTCGCTGCCGATTTTTTAGTGGCCAGGGATTCGGAAAATTTCTTCTGGTATTCTATTCTCTTCTCTTCGGGAAAAGTATTTCCCGGCTTGATGATATTTACCAGGATCAGTCCTACCGTGATAGCAAAGATTGTAGTAAGAATGTAGAGAACGAGGGTTTTGATCCCTATCCTGGACAGTTTTGATATGTTTGTAAGGCTGGCAATCCCGCTAACCAGTGATACAAAGATCAGGGGTACGGCTACCAGTTTAAGCATATTCAGAAAAATCACTCCCCAGGGTTTGATCCAGTTGGTAGTAAACTTATCCCAACCTACGGCATGGGCAAGGATCCCCCACAACATGCCCAGAAACATACCAATCAGGATCTTCCAGATAAGCGGCAGCTTTCTCCACATATTCAATCCTATTTACACTATTTTCAAACTAAAAGAACCTGCCCTGTGCAACCTAAAAAATCAGATGCTCAAAACAGGCTCATTCAATCATTTGTAATACAGCAGACAGACCTGATCCCAGTCAATGGACGTGACCATGTTCCAGTTCACTTGGGGTTGCATCCCTAACACCTACAACCTCCCCCTTAAAAAAGAGATCGATTCCGGCCAGCGGATGATTAAAATCCATTACTACATGATCATCCTTAACAGAAGTAATAACGCCGGTAAGCTTATTACCCTGTTCATCCATCATGGGGACAGCATTTCCTTCATAAAGCATTTCTTCCTGAAGTTTACCATCCACAACAAAAGTTTCTTTCGGTACTGAAATGACAGCATTATCATTATACCCGCCATATGCTTCTTCTGCGGAAAGGGTAAAATTAAAATTATCCCCTTCGGATAAGCCCAATAGTTTATCTTCAAATGCCGGAAGCAGATTTCCAATACCTAAAATTACCGTAAGCGGGTTCTCCATCGTTACCGTTTCGAGAACCTCTCCATCATTTCCATCCTGCTTCAGTTCATAGGTAATGGAAACAACCTTTTTCTCTTCGACTTTCATAATATATAATTGTTAAAAATAAGAATGTAAAGAAAATAAAAAATATGGCCTTAACCAACTTATCCGGGAAAATACCTTACAGAAGGATAAGTCAAAATCATGGATAACGCACAAATGCAGATTTTGTATGTACCGGGGTCAAAAACCAAATTCTATTCTGATAACAGGATTGCTATAAGGTGTATATTGCGGATTTCCCATATAAAACAAAAAAAGAAGGTTTACGGCACTACGTCTTCCCAGTGGTTGATGAAGTCCACCGCCAACAAACCAGGAATTCATCCAGAAACGGCCGCTGTTGTCCTGCCCGGGCGCACCAAAATATTTATGATCCATATTAAGTGCTTCATATTCAGTCTGGACGAAAAGCCCCCCATTATAATTAACCGGAAGAATATTGGAAAAACTTTTTAAAAAGAGATACCGGATAAATGCATTGGGACCGAACATATGGGTATTATATTTAAAAAAGGGCGTGCTTTCGTGATAATATTCATACTTGAACCCGCCACCAATGGTTAGTCTCGGTAATGGCCGGTAACCTATAATGGGAGCAACCAGGATATCCGTGACGGTACCAAACTGCAAGCCAAAATAACCGCCAAGATATACTTTATCGGATAATCTCCTTTTGGGTTTTTCCTTTTTCCCTTCGCCTGCATAAAGTGAATCAGATAAAACAACCCACAAAAATATCATCAGAAAAAAAGATGATATGAGTCTGATAATGTAATAGTTTCTATTCCTTTCCATGTTCCCTGCAAATTTTATTTTATCTAAAGTAATAAAATTCCGTTTTAGTAAACAAATCTGTCGAAAATAAACCTGTAAAATAAAAAACCTGTACGGGAACTACAAAAAATATACCGGAATGGCAATATTGTTTTACCTTTAACGCCGGTTTATATAACTTATACATTTATGAATATATTAATTACAGGAGGCAGTAAGGGTATAGGTTTCCAACTTGTCCGGTCATTTATCCATGCAGGAGGAAACACGATAGGCATCATTTCACGAAGCCCTGTAACTTCTGATCTGTTGCGGGAAGCTGAAGAGCATAACAACCGCCTGCTTTCTTACACCGTTGATCTTGCTGATTTTCCCGGACATCCGGAGGAACTTACCAAACGTATCTTTCAGGATTTTGACCGGTTGGATATTCTCGTCAACAACGCTGGCACCCTGATAGTTAAGCCTTTTAATGACCTGCAGATCTCAGATTATTTACATAGTTTTACGGTCAATTTCCTGGCGCCGGTTTTATTGATCCGGGAGCTGTTACCATTATTTTCCGGATCTTCCGTAAAACACATTATCAACATTGGCAGTATGGGTGGCTACCAGGGAAGTGAAAAATATCCCGGTTTATCAGCCTACAGTGCTTCAAAAGCAGCGCTGGCCAACATTACCGAGAGTCTGGCAGTAGAGTTGAAGGATCAGGATATTCATATTAATTGTCTTGCCCCTGGTGCTGTACAGACCGAAATGCTGTCCCGGGCTTTCCCCGGTTTCAGGGCTCCTGTCACACCCGAGGAGATGGGTGAATTTATTTACCGTTTTGCTGTTTCTGCGGGCCGGGTAATGAATGGACAGATCATTCCGGTGTCTCTTTCCTCTCCGTAGTTATTTCCTTCATTTATACACCTTGCATTTCTTTTCTCCCCGCAGCACCTGCAGTGCATTCATTGCCAGCGCTTTCATCTCGTCTTCTCCGGGATACACCACCACACGTGCGATATGGGCAACCATTACTTTTATATAATCAACGATCCGGTCGTTAAATGCCAGTCCGCCGGTGATCAGGATGGCATCCACTTCTCCTTTCAATACCACACTGGCAGCTCCGATCTCCTTACTTACCTGGTAGGCCAGTGCATCGAGCAGAAAGGCAGCTTTCCGGTCTCCACCTTCTGCCATAAGGTTTATCTTATACACATCATTGGTTCCGAGGTATGCTACCAATCCTCCCTTTCCGGTGATCATTTTTTTCACATCCTGCAGGGTATATTTTCCGCTAAAGCACAGTCGTGCCAGGTCGCCTACCGGTAGTGTCCCGGACCGTTCGGGAGAGAAAGGACCATCTCCGTCCAGTCCCTGGTTTACATCAATTACGCGACCTTTCCTGTGAGCGCCAACAGTAATTCCCCCTCCCAGATGGGCTACGATCAGGTTTAGATCTTCATATTCCCTGCCTATCTGTTGGGCATATTCACGGGAAATAGCCTTATGGTTCAGGGCATGAAAAATGGATTTTCTTTCAAAGAGCGGATGGCCGGCCACACGTGCCACATCCTGCAGTTCATCAACCACTACAGGGTCGGCAATAAATGCACGGGCCCGAGGCAGGGAACGGGCGATATCATCGGCAATAATACCCCCGAGGTTACTGGCATGTTCACCCATCACACCTTTGATAAGGTCTCTTATCATCGCTTCATTCACCTCATACACACCTGATTCAACCGGTTTAATCATGCCGCCCCGGGCAATCACCCCTGTGATCTCATCAATCTTTTCACGGGATTTCCTAAGTTCTTCCAGGATAATTTTTTTACGGAATCCATACTGATCCGTTATATGATCGAACCGGGACAATTCTTCCGGAGAATGGCGGATGGTTTCCATCAGCCTGGGTTTTGTTTCACGGTACACAGCGATCTTGGTTGATGTTGAACCAGGATTGATCACTAAAATTCTATGTACCTGCATTATCTGAAACTTGTTAGTTCTGCATAGACAATAATGTTCCCAAGGCGATCGAATACAATTTGGTTTCCGTTGTGTCTCCCCGTGATGAAAGGATGACCGGCACCCTGGCCCCTGCGACAATTGCTGCCGTTGTGCCTCTCATCAATTTTGTGTGACATTTATAGAAAACATTTCCCGATTCAATGTTGGGAAAAAGAAGGCAATCCGCTTCTCCGGCTACCTGCGATCTTATCTTTTTGATCCCGGCACTTTCCTTATCCAGGGCAACATCCAAAGCCAGGGGTCCATCCACTATGGCATTTGAGATCTGTCCCCTTTCAGCCATTTTGGAAAGGACTGCAGCATCCGTACAGGCTTCCATGCCGGACAATACCAGTTCGGTAGCAGCAATAACAGCCACCCTCGGCGTTTCAATACCCAGAATATTAGCGCATTGTATCAGATGCTCCAGGATGACCTTTTTTTCCTTAAGATCCGGTTTAGGGATAATAGCCACATCCCCTATTATCAAAAGTTTATGATAGCTTACCGGTTCCAGGACGGCAACATGGGTAAGCAGGGCACCTGGGTTCATGATCCCTTTCTCCTTATTCAGGATCGCCCGCATATACTGATCCGTACTTACCGTTCCTTTCATGATCAGATCTCCTTCTCCGGCACGTATCATTGCAACGGCACGTTGTGCAGAGGCTGCAGGGTCTGTTTCATGAATGACTTTAAAAGATGAAACAGAGAAACCTTCTTCTTCACAGACATTACGGATCTCATCCTTATCTCCGACCAATATACCTTCCACCAGTCCCTTTTCAACAGCCAGTGATACAGCGCCAATAGTATGGGCATCCACAGCATGAGCCACCACCAGACGTCTCCTGGGCATTTTGGTAAGACTATTCATCATATCATCCAAAGTACGGATCATAGCTTCTGTTTTTGTTTTACAGTATTTTCTTTTTGAATTGTATCCATTGTATCCCATGCAATAACCAGCTCTTCGTTGGTAGGCATCACTACTATTCTGACTTTTGCATCCGGCATGCTGATGTCTCCCGTTTTGCCCAGTATGGTTTCTTCGTTACGTTTTTTATCCAGTTTTATCCCAAGGTATTCCATCCCGTTGCAACTTGCTTCCCTGACCTGTACATCGTTTTCTCCGATACCACCGGTAAAAATCAGAATATCCAGTCCACCCAGTGCAGCTGTATAAGCGCCAATATATTTTTTTATCCGGTAGGCATACATTTTCAGTGCCAGAATAGCCCGTTTATTCCCTTCTTCCGCAGCTTTTCCTATTTCTCTCATATCCGAAGAAACTCCCGTTACCCCTAACATGCCACTGAACTTATTGATCAAAGTATTGGCTGCATGCAGGTTAAGTTCTTCTTTTTGCATGATATAAGTAAGTACGCCCAGATCCAGATCACCTGTACGTGTCCCCATGATCAAGCCTTCAACCGGTGTCAATCCCATAGAGGTATCGACCGATTTTCCGTTTTTAATAGCGGCCATGGAGGCTCCGTTTCCAAGATGGCAGGTAATGATCTTTTTATCTTCATATTTACAACCAAGAAAATCACAGGCTCTTTTTGACACATAACGATGGCTGGTACCATGGAAGCCATACCGGCGAATACCATATTTCTTATACAGGGAATAGGGTATAGCGTAGGTATAGGCATAGTCAGGCATGGTTTGATGAAAAGCCGTATCAAACACACCCACCTGTGGTACATCCGGTAAAAGATCCTGCATAGCAAAAATACCTTTCAGATTAGGGGGATTATGCAGGGGAGCCAGATCGATCACCTCCTTTATCTGGTCAATGACTTCTTTGGTTATCAGCACACTACCGCTAAATTTTTCTCCACCATGTACTACCCGGTGACCCACGGCATCAATTTCCCCAAAACTTTTTATTGAACCGTGTTCTTTGCTGTTCAATACCCCGAGAATATATTCTATTCCCTGTTGATGATCATATATTTCTCCCTCAAGTTTTACCTCGTCACCATCATCCCGCTGGTTTCTTAAAAATGAACCGTGAAGTCCGATTTTTTCCACTATTCCCTTAGCCATGACTTTTTCACGATCCATATCAAACAATTGGTATTTTATCGAGGAACTGCCACAATTCAGTACTATTATTTTCATGCTTTGTTCGATTTACTATAATTGTTTATATATATCAGCGCTGTATAAATATATCCGGGCAGGTAATGCTTTCGCCGACGATCCTGTTTTTTTCATAGATATAAAAACCCTGTCCCGTACGGCGACCGAAATATCCCAGGCGATAAAGTTTCTTAATGATCGGGTTGGGATTGAATTTTCTCTCTCCAAATTCCTTATACAGGTTATTCATCCATTTGATCACCTTATCCAGGCCGATCCGGTCGGCCATTTCCAATGGACCCACCTGCAGGCCAAACCCCAGTTTCATGGTAGCATCAATATTGGTGGCCGATGCCACTCCTTCCATAAGCGCCTCGCATGCTTCATTGATAAGGACCACGATAAGGCGTGTACTGATATTCCCCGGTGATTCAACCAGGGGGATCACCCTCATCCCTATGGTACGGGCAAATTTTTCCACAAACTCAATGGAACGCTGGTCTGTGTACATGCCACGCACCACTTCAACAATGCTGCCACTTGCTACGGAAGGAAGGAAGTGAAGGCCTACGGCTCTTTCCGGATGTTTCAACACGGACGCCAGATCTGATATTACCAGTGTGGAAGTATTGGATCCGATAATGGTATCTTCACGAACCACCGCTTCGATCTTCCGGAACACTGACTTTCTAAGTTCAAGGCTGGTTCCTGGTTTCCGGTTATTGATGGTTTCTATCACAATATCGCAGTCACTGATATTATTATAATCGACAGATCCATGTATCCGTGAGAGGATCGCTTTCTTCTCCCCTTCCGTAAGTCCCCATTTATCAATAATATTATCCAGTTTCTGATTCAATTCGATAAATACTTCAGCCACGCGATCTTCCGTAAGATCGATAAACTCTACATTGAATCCGCTTGCCGAGACCTGGTGGGCAATGTTCTGTCCCATATTTCCGCAACCCACCAGACCTACTTTGTGCAAACTTCCTTTTTTCTTTACCTGAGAGCGTAAAGCATATTTTTCAATAGGTTCTACATTCATTTTAACATTTTTTAATATAATTTTATTCAAATATTAATACCGGCCGCCTGATTCACAGTGATGGCCCCCAGATTAACGATATCTTCGACGCTGCATCCCCGTGACAGGTCATTGATAGGTGCTGCCATGCCCTGCAGTACCGGTCCGATAGCTTCGGCATGAGCCAGACGCTGCACCAGTTTATAGCTGATATTTCCGGAATTCAGGTCAGGGAATATCAGAACATTGGCATTCCCTGCTATGGTACTGTCAGGTGCTTTTTTCTTACCTACGGACGGAACGATAGCAGCATCAGCCTGCATTTCTCCGTCAATGGCCAGACGGGGGTCCATTTCCCTGGCTTTCCGCAGAGCCTCTACCACTTTATCCACGTCTTCATGAGCTGCACTTCCTTTGGTTGAAAAACTCAGCATGGCAACCCTGGGTTCGAAACCACCGATAGTATGTGCGGTACGTGCTGTCGTAACCGTTATCTCGGCCAGTTGGGCCGCATCAGGTGCCGGATTAACTGCACAGTCGGCAAATACGAGGATCCCGTCTTCACCATATTCTTTATCTTTCAGTACCATAAAAAAAGCCCCCGATACGACACTGATCCCCGGCATGGTCCGTACAAACTGAAAAGCCGGCCTCAACACATTCCCTGTCGGATTGTTGGCACCGGCTACTTCCCCGTCAGCATCCCCTGCCTTGATCATCACCGGGCCCAAATACAGGGGATCTTCAATTAACCGTGCTGCCTCCCCGGCCGTTAATCCTTTATGGGCACGTAATTGCACCATCAATTCAATATATTCCTGTTTCCTGGGATGATCTTTCGGATTCACAATTTTACATTCATCCACATACTTGAGTCCCAGACTTTTAGCATGATTATGGATCTGATCAGGATCACCTATCAATATTACATCGGCTATTTTTTCGCCTGCCAACCGGTCTCCGGCCCGCAGGGTCCTTTCCTCATAAGCTTCGGGCAAAACAATTCTTTTACGTGCTTTTTTTGCCTTTTCTTTAATATTTTCTATAAAGTTCATTGTTTATCAATTGGTTATAAAAATTAAAATTTTTTCACAAATGTAGTCAAATTTCACACTATTTTTAACCTTTTCAAATGACTATTATCATAACCATACCTTCCGTATGCCTGCCTTTTTCCCTGAAAATAAATTCACAATGAAGCGATGAAGAGATGAAGAGATGAAGAGAATTGGTTTAAGTGGTTAGAGTTTAGGGGATTAGGGATCAGGGATTAGGGATTAGCCTTTAGCCTTTCAGCTTTCAGCTTTTCCTCCTCCTTCCTTACTCCTCGATACAGCCGTCGCTATGCTCCGCCCACTCGGAGACCGGGAGGTTCTGAGCTCTGTGCCCTGTGCTCTATGCCCTGTGCTCTATGCCCTTCGCTCTGAGCTAATCCGGCAACCAGGAACTATGAACCAGGAACTGTGAACCAGGAACCACATTTATCTTTTTCCTTTAACTTTTTTAGACTTTTTAACCTTTTCAACCTATCCCCTGTTGTATCGGTCTGTGTGAAATTTCTTTCATATATATTTAAAATTATGGGTGACTGTAACAGGTAAATTTGTTTTCTTTCACTTATTTGAATTATTTTTATTCCCTCTATCTATCTGCAATCTGATTTTTGAATTTACTGTCTATGGATTCAACATATGAAACACTTTCCGGGAAGATACAGGGAGATC
>WFSC01000003.1 GCA_015486185.1 Bacteroidales bacterium
ATTAGGGGGTCAGGGGGTCAGGGGGATTTGCGGCGTTTAACCGCTTCGATAAGTTTTGGGAGGAAGGTCATGGCATCTGCTACCACGCCATAGTCTGCGGCTTCGAAGATGGGGGCATCGGGATCGGTATTGACGGCCGCGATCACCTTTGAGGAGCTCACTCCCGCCAGGTGCTGGATCGCGCCGGAAATTCCAAAGGCAAAATAGAGGTCCGGGGCAATGATCTTTCCCGTCTGTCCGGCATGTTCATCCGCCGGGCGCCAGCCTTCATCAGAAACAGGCCGGGTACAGGCCACAGCCCCTCCCAGAAGCCCGGCAAGTTCTTCCAGCAAAGAAAAGTTTCCAGGATTTTGCATTCCACGTCCACCGGATACAACAACGTTTGCATCTGTAAGCAACACTTTTCCCTGACTTGTATGCACGTCCAGCCGCCGGGTAGTGATACGAGCTTTATCCAACCCAACAGACAAAATTTCCGGAGTTACCTCCCGGTAAGCGGCTACGGCTTCAACAGCATGCGGAGCGAGGGTCATTACTTTTTTACCTGTTTTCATACGGATATCCGTAAAAACCTTTCCTGAGAATATTTTTTTCCGGACCACAAAAGGGTTTGCCTGTTCAGGGATCCCGGTCACTGCCGACACGTAAGCCGCCCCGTATTTTGCAGCAATGACCGGGGCCAGGGCTTTTCCGGTATTGGAATGGGCAAACAAAAAGATCTCCGCATGCACTTTTTCTGCCACTTTCATTATAACATCCGCATAAAACCGGTTATCCATCACATCCGGATCCGGAACCCGCACACAAAGCACCCTTCCGGCACCATATTTTCCAAGACCTGCCAGCGTCTCTTCCTTCACTTCGCCGGGGGAAAGGACAACAGCCTGCATCTGCATCCTGTCGGCCAGTTGCCGGCCCCAGGTAACCAGCTCTCTGATATACCCGGGAAACGTCCCGTTTCTGTTCTCTGTAAAGATCAGTACACTCATTTATTAACATTTTCAGGATAAACGGATCACTTTTGCTTCTTTTTCCAGCAGGTCGAGCAGCACATCCGGTTTATCAGCATCAACCATGTGGCACGGTGGTTTAGGTGATGGCAGCTCGTATTTTTCATAGGTTATCAACGGCTCAGTCGTTTCTGTTTTGATCACGCTCACCGGTTTTTTCCGTGCCATCATGATCCCCCGCATGGATGGCATCCTGGGTTCTTTGGCAATGCCCTTCTGAACAACAGCCAAAAGAGGCAGACCGGTCCGGAGTGTTTCCCGGCCTCCGTCCCTATCCCGGATAACGGTTATCTCCCCTCCCTGTACCTGAAGGCCGGAAACAGCTGATACGGAACTAATATCCAGCAATCCTGCAACCAGCCCCCCTACAGCTCCTCCGTTATAATCACTTGATTCGATGCCTGCCAGGATCAGGTCAGGCATTCTTTTCCTTAATGCTTCAGCCAGTCGAAAGGCCGTATCCCATGAATCCATGGGCTCAGCATCGATGCGAATAGCATCATCGGCACCCATGGCAAGAGCCTTTCGTACTACATGCTCATGACTGGCCGTACCCACATGCATTACAGTAACCTTATCCACAGCATTGCCGGGATCCTCCTTTAATTCCAGCGCCCGCGTCAGCGCCAGCTCATCCCAGGGATTGATGATCCACTGCACCTCTTTCAGGTCCGGGAACCCTTCATCCGTCAGCCGGATCCTCGTGGTAGTATCCGTAACCACCGACATAAGTATTGTTATTTCCATGCTAAATATATTACAAAACTTTAAAGAAGTTAACCATCAAAAATAATTTAAAATGCAGCAACCGGGAAGAAACAAGCAAATTATTATGGTAATATTGCCATAATATTTGGTAACATATGTCACAATTAAATAAAATATGAACCCATACCTTTGTGGCTATCTATGTAAATCCGGTATTTTTTCAGTTTTTTGAAAGGCTCCGGTCGGATCATAAGATGTATATAAATATCAAATTAAAATTTTAAGGTCATGAAAAAAAATGTAGGAAAAGCCGATACTATCATCAGGATAATTCTGGCTGTTGTCTTGGGGGTACTTTATTTCACCCACGCCATTACCGGCATATGGGGTATTGTGATATTG
>WFSC01000004.1 GCA_015486185.1 Bacteroidales bacterium
GTCAATGCATCCTTTATCCTGCCCTTTATCAGCTTTGTGGTCATCTCCATTTTCGGGTACCGGACGTTTAAGATACATCATGCTAAATAATCGTTCTGTTTAAATATTACAGGTAATTAGATTTCAATTTTGATAATCCCAGCCTTTTCTTTTAGCCAACTGAATTTTATCGTTCATTCATTCAACATTAATTCATTATATTTGTAACCAACCAGAACAATATAATGAAAACTTCAGTCCTGCATATCAAGAATATGGTATGTGACCGGTGCATCAGCACGGTACGTCACGAGCTGGAGAAACTGGATTGGAAGGTTATTGAAACAGAGCTTGGAAAGGCGGTCATAAACGGAGTCCCCTCTGAAGAAGAAATGAAAAAGATCGCCTCAGCGCTGAAGGAAAATGGTTTTGAACTGGTGGTGGACCGGGAAAAACGGATCATCAAGGATATCAAAGCCACTATTGTACGATTGATCCATCACTCCGAGGAACCGCTTGAAGATATTGTACTTTCACAATACCTGGCCGATGCCCTTCATCACGATTACAAATATCTTTCCTCCCTTTTTTCTTCCAAAGAAGGGATCACCATTGAGAAATATTATATCCTTCAACGTATCGAGCGGGTCAAGGAACTCTTATCCTACGGCGAACTGACCCTGAGTGAGATCGCCTGGAAAACCGGCTTCAGCAGTGTGCATCACCTCTCAGCCCAGTTCAAGAAAATCACCGGCATAACTCCTTCCGCCTACAAGAAAAAAGGAGATTTTGACCGGAAAACGCTGGACAGGATTAAGAAGGATGAAAGTTGATCGTTGATCGTTGATCATTTCTTCCTTTTTTCCATTTTTCCATTCTTCCATCCTTCCATTCTTCCATCCTCACCCCGAAAAACTTGTACTTTTTTCCGAAAATAATGTAAAAAAACCTGTGCATTGTCACAATATTTTTGTGCTGTCATTATCTGATCCAACAAACACCTGTTAATATGAGTGCAAAAATTTTTTATTGGAATTTTAGGATGTCAGGCTTAAGAAACAGATTCAAGCATATAAAAGCAAAAGCAATAACAAATATTTTAATCATACTGTCCATACTTCTTTTCGGAAAGTCAGTATTTGCACAAAATGAAACAGATTCATTGGACCGTTTAATTCAATCAGCCATAGAAGTGAATCCGAAGATTCAAATGTTGCAATCAAGATTTGAAGTATCCAAAACAAAGATCAGGATTGGTACCAGTTTACCGGATCCTGTTCTGACGCTTGGATTGATGAATGTACCCACAAACACTTTTTCCCTGAACCAGGAGCCGATGACAGGAAAAGCCGTCAGTCTATTTCAATCCATCCCGTTTCCGGGTTCTTTACAGGCTTCTGCTGATGTAAAAGCCGTTGACACTTTAATTGTTCAACAAGAAATTGCCGATCTGAAAAATCAAATAAGGAGTCAGGTATCCACCCTTTATTTCGATTTGCAGCAACAACGCAGAGAAATAATTCTGGCAGAACAAAGTATCAGTTTACTGAAACAAATTTCCACCGTGGTCAAAAGAAAATTTGAAGTCGGAACGGCAAGTCTTCAGAATATTGTTCAGGTAGAGGTTCAGATAACCCGGGTAAAAGACAAAATTGAATCCTTAAAGGGAAAAGAAAAATCAGTGACTGCCCAACTGAATGCTTTTTTACTCAGGAACGATACAACGGTCATTATTACAACGAATATTCTACCTATAGAGACTTTGATAATAAATACAGATTCTCTTTTAAAACTGGCTGCAATAAACAGACCTATGTTGAAGGGAATAAAGCTTTATGAGAATAAGGCTGCTTTACAGCAAAAAGCAGCCAAATATACTTTCTATCCTAATTTTAAGGTGGGCCTTCAATATACCCAGCGAAGCTATAATAAGAATACCGGAATGAATTATCCTGATTTTCTGGGTTTTGTGGTAGGCATAACCATTCCCATAAACTATGGCGGAAATAAAAGAGCAAAAGTAGATGAATCCCGGTATTTACAGGAAGTTTACAATAATCAGTTTCATTCTACCCTGCAATTGCTCCAGCAGGTATTCGGGGAGATAAATGCAAAACTTTCAGAATTGAAAAGCAGGGAAACACTTATAACAAAAACCCTTTTGCCTCAGGCCGAACAAGCATATAATGCAGCCATAGCCGATTACAAGGTAAACAAAATTGATTTTGCAAATGTTATCAAAGCAGAGGATAATATTTTGAAAATAAGAACAGAACTAGCCATGATCCGGACAGCTTACTATAAAAACGTCGCCAGGCTCGAGTTTTTATCCGGGTCAGATCTTAATCCCAAGATTTAATAACCGATAAAGGAAACAATCATGAGAAAGAATCTAATTTACGTAATTTTTATAATTGTTGGCATAGGACTGGGTGCCGGCGGCTATTATATGTTAGCCGGAAACTCATCAGAAAAAAAAGAAAATGCCGGTAATAATAATACACAAGGATCTCCGGAAAAAAAGAAGAAGAAGGTACTTTACTGGCGTGCTCCGATGAACCCCAATGAAGTATATGATCACCCCGGCAAATCGAATATGGGGATGGACCTTGTCCCGGTATATTCAGATAATTCAGGGGAGAGCGGCGTCGTATCAATTGATCCGGTCATACAGCAGGATATGAATGTCAAGACAGCCATTGTTAAGGAAGGTAAGCTCTATCCTGAAATCTTCACCAACGGAATATTGCAGCCTGATGAGCAAAATGAATATGTTGCAACGACTAAGATTGGAGGATGGATTGACAAGCTTTATATAAATTATACCGGCCAGAAAGTGCGGAAAGGAGATAAGCTTATTCGGATCTACTCCCCCGAACTTGTCGCTGCACAGGAAGAATATCTCACTGCACTGGCCTATGATAATGCCATGATCAATACAGGCATAGTATCAGAATTAACAAAAAATGCTATAAGAAAGCTTGAACTTCTTGATGTATCGGAACAGGAAATATTACGCTTAAAAGAAACAAAGGATGTCCGTAAGTATGTGACCATCTATGCTCCTTTTGATGGCACCGTTCTCTTTAAGGGTGTAGATGAAGGGGCAAAAATTAACAGGGGGACGCCATTACTGAAAATGGCTGATTTGAGCACCCTGTGGATCCTTGCCGATATTTATGAATATGAATTAAGTAAGATAAAAACCGGTCTGCAGGCTAAGATAACTTTCGATTACCTGCCCGGGAAAGTCTATCATGGGAAAATTTCATTTGTTTATCCTACACTCGATCCCAGGACACGCACAATAAAAGTAAGAATTGTTGTCCCTAATAAAAATGGGGAATTAAAGCC
The DNA here is from genome assembly GCA_015486185.1 of Bacteroidales bacterium. GTDB lineage: Bacteria > Bacteroidota > Bacteroidia > Bacteroidales > VadinHA17 > DRPN01. The sequence continues at coordinate 3,334 of WFSC01000004.1, forward strand.
GGGGATGTTTGCCAATGTTGATATCAAAGGGGAAAGTACAGGAGACTTTGTCCTGGTACCAGAACAAGCCGTCATTAAAAGCGGAAGGCAAAATACTGTGATCATCGCTTTGGGGGAAGGTAAATTCAAACCGGCTGAGATCGAACTGGGTGAATACTCAAACGGTTTTTATCAGGTACTCAGCGGATTAACTGCCAATACCAAAATTGTTACCTCCGCTCAGTTTTTAATTGATTCCGAATCAAATCTACGTGCCGCTTTAAGTTTATTTACCTCACAGAAAAATAACAAAGATTCAACAGATAAGAAAATGAACATGAAAATGGATAATACACAAACACCACAAAAAAAGGAAGTGGAGTCGGAGATTATCAGAAAAGGTACCATTGATGTGAAAGCGATAGATAAAAACGGAGATGACATGCTCTACCAGGACATTATGGATTGGAATGTTATTTCTGACAAACCGGGAAAATGTCCTCTTTGTGGTATGGAACTTCGTAAAATGTCAATAGAACAGGTCAAAAAGAACCTTAAAGAACATGGTTTTAAGTATAAATAATCCTATAATAAACTCCTGAAAAACAGACTTATGATATCTTCAGATAATATAAAGGAAGGCTTTATTGCAAAAATTATAGAGTGGTCGCTCAATAACAAAGTATTGGTTATCATATTTACGGTAATGCTAATCGTTGCCGGTTTGTGGGCCATAAAAAACACGGCGGTGGATGCTATCCCTGATTTAAGTGATGTTCAGGTAATAATTTTTACCAAATATCCCGGTCAGGGTCCCCGGATCGTTGAAGACCAGGTTACCTATCCGCTTACAACCAAAATGCTTTCGGTTCCGGGAGCTATAAATGTCAGAGGTTATTCTTTCTTTGGCTTTTCCATGGTATATATTATTTTTAAGGATGGTACCGATATCTACTGGGCAAGAAGCCGGGTGCTGGAATACCTGAGTTCGATGCAGAGCCAGCTTCCCGGAGGAGTCTCTCCCGAACTGGGCCCGGATGCAACAGGTCTGGGTTGGGTATATGAGTATGTTCTGAAATCAAAAAAGAGAAGCCTCCAGGAACTTCGTTCCATCCAGGATTGGTTCCTGCGATACGAACTTACCGCCGTACCGGGAGTTTCCGAGGTGGCTAGTCTCGGGGGTTTTGTAAAACAATATCAGGTAAATGTTGATCCGATAAAATTAGCCTCCTATAATATTCCTTTGAAAAAAATTAAGATGGCTGTTAAGATGAGCAATAACGATGTAGGCGGACGTCTTGTTGAGATGGGTGAAACGGAGTTTATGGTCCGGGGACTTGGCTACATTAAAAATAAAAAAGACCTGGAAA
>WFSC01000005.1 GCA_015486185.1 Bacteroidales bacterium
CCAAAGAAATCCGTTCACTCTTCAATGAAGCGGAATCCATCCTGCTCTATAACGAAGATTATGAAAAAGCGCTCCCCCTGTATCGTTTGCTAACAGATATGGTGCCGGATAATCCGAATTATCAGTACAAAGTAGGTATTTGTTACCTGAATACGCCGGGCAGGGTCAGGGATGCCATCTCCTGGCTTACAAAAGCCAGCAGGTCCACTACATTCAATTATTCCTACAATTATAAGGAAGACCATGCTCCGGTAGATGTACTTTTTTATATTGGTTCTGCCTATCATTTATTAAACAAAACCGATTCGGCTGTTTATTATTACAAAAAGTTTTTATCAGCTACCTCCCGTTTTCATAATCCGGAAATGTTCTATACGGGTTTTGTCAGGCAACAAATAAAAAACTGTGCCCATGCAAGGGAAATGGAAGCTCATCCTGTAGCGGTACGGGAAAAGAAATTACCGGATGTGATCAATGCCTACCGTAAGAATACCTATCCCGTTATCTCCGGTAACAGGAAAGTGCTGGTATATACAGCTCTTCCCGGCAGTAATGAAGCCATTATGTACAGTACCAGAAATGCCAACGGTTGGGCAGTTCCCATAGATATAACCGCACAGTTGCATGCCGGCGATGACAGCAGGGCTACAGCCCTCTCTTTTACGGGAGATACATTGTTCATTTACAAAGAAGAAGGAGGAAGGGCAGATCTGTGGATCAGCTATCATCATGATACGGTCTGGACCCCTATGAAACGCCTCGGTCGAAATATCAATACAAAATATTGGGAGTCTTCCTGTTGTGTATCCAGTGACGGAAATACGCTATATTTTACAAGTAACCGGGACGGAGGCATGGGAGGCCTGGACATATACATGTCTAAGAAAAATCCCGACGGCCGTTGGGGAGAGGCAACCAATCTGGGTCCGGTAATTAATACTCCTCTGATGGAAGACAATCCTCATATTTCCACAGACGGTAATACCCTGTTTTTTGCTTCTCAGGGACACTATAACATGGGGGGCTTTGATATCTTCTATGCCAAACGCAAAAAATACGGAGGCTGGACCAAACCGGTCAATCTGGGGTATCCGGTCAATACCACTGATGAAAACATGGATTATTTTCCGCTGGGGAACGGAGATACGGCCCTGGTTTCACTGTTCACCCCAAATAAAGGTATGCCAGGCACCTGGGATATCTATAAAGTTCATATTGTAAAACCCGGTGAAGTTGTCCGTGTCATGTTGCAGGGCACACTGATATTTGCCGATGGATCCAAAGAGCCCGATCCGACATTATCGGTCAGCATTACCAATTCCAAAGGCAAAAAAATATTGGACGAATATAGGCCTGACTCATCCGGAACCTATAAGAAAGAACTGACACCCGGCACCTACCAGGTTCGTATAGCCAGTGAAAAATACAAGGATGCCACAGAGACGATCTCCATACCTTCCGATTACCCCCGTTCTTTCCTGGCCCTGGAAACAAAACTGATACCCAGACAAACAGATGCCGGAAAGATTTTCTTTATACGTTCCGTATATTTTGGTTTGAACGAATACCACCTGTCGGAAGAAGCCCGTCAGAATCTTACCAGCATAGCCGTATTCCTGCGTGAATATCCGAAATTGAAATTTGAGATCGTGGGAATGACGGATACGACAGGTGCCGAGACCTACAACCAGAAACTTTCCGTAAAACGAGCCAGGGAAGTTATTAACTTCTTTACCGGGATGGGTATATCCAAAGACCGCTTTACCCTTCACGGCATAGGTGAAATTAATGTGGTGCCTCTGAAAAAAGGAAAAGCCACTGCAACCTATATTCCGGCCATGAGAAGAAGAGTTGATATTCGTCTCCTTCGCCCGGATACCACCATTCAATATAAGGAAGAATATTTCATGCCCGAATATGTTACCGCGAAGGATCATCTGACCTATTCAATACTCATGTTAAAAACGACAAAGAAGCTGCCTCCCGATTATTTTTACCATTTCAATATGGAAGAGCTGAACTTTGTAAAAGTTGATGAGGTAAACGGAGTATATTACTATACATTGGGTAGTTTCAAACAGAAAAGCAGAGCCGTTGTATTACTAAACGAACTCATCAGGGTTGGATTTACACAGGCCAGGATCATAGACGACCCGGCCCTGGACGATATGCTTCACAAACCTGCACCGGTGAAAAAGACCTATGCAGGCAGAAGTGAATACCTTACCGAAAATATTCCATACTATACCATACAATTCCTCGCATTACGGAACCCCCCTTTTAAGGGAGCTCTTAAAAATATAAAAGACATACGTGTCTGGGTCTGCAGGGATGGTTTTATCAGGTATTCGACAGGCAACTTTCACGGCTACTCCAAAGCAAAAAAGGTGTTGCCTGATATTCAGAATACAGGTTTTCATGATGCCTTTATACGGCCTGTCACAAGCCTGGAAAAACTTAAAAAGGAACAGGGCAGATAATCCCTGAAAAATTTCAAATGCACACTTTTTTTTCACACGATATTACTACCCGGGATGTCCGGCTCGACCCGGTCGAATCATCACACGCTATCCGGGTATTGCGTTTATCTTCCGGAGACACGATCCGGGTACTGGATGGACAAGGAAACATTTATACGGGGATAATAAAAGATCCCAACCCCCGAAAGGTAGTGGTACGGATCACAAACCATCATTCCCTGTCACAACGCGCAACTTACTATCTGCATATAGCCATCGCACCCCCAAAGAATATAAACCGGTTCGAATTTTTTCTTGAGAAAGCCATAGAAACAGGCATTGATGAAATTACACCGTTACAATGCGAGCATTCGGAACGGAACAAAATACGTATCGACCGCCTTGAGAAAATAGCCATCTCTGCCATGAAGCAATCCGGACAACCTTTTCTTCCACGGATTAATCATATGGTCCCGTTTGTTTCCTTTGTCAGACAAAATTTTTCAGGTGACCGGTTTATTGCCCATTGTTGTCTGCATGAAAAAGCCACCCGGCACTTTTATCATGCCATCAAAAAAAATCATCTCCTCCTTCTGATCGGTCCGGAAGGAGATTTTAGCCGGAAGGAACTGGATCTGGCTGTTGAGAACAATTACTTTCCCGTTTCCCTCGGTCATACAAAGCTACGAACAGAAACTGCAGGAATTACCGGAGCAATAATTACTGCTGTCAAATTCTATGATTCGACAAAATGATCCCGTTGCCGTTAGTTACGGTTTGTTTGTGAAATCAACCGGATCCTGGAAATAAGTCTCTTCAGTACATGGTCTGGCACCCGTGTTTGTTCTGCCTTTCCCAATAGACAATCCAATTGATGATCTATAGCCAAACCTGAATCAATCTCATCTTCAAGGGTGTGGGTTGTGTCGTAATGTTTTTGTCCGGAAAAATGAAAATAATGAGTAGAATAATCTTTCATAGGCTGACCTTTATTTTTTAATTCTTATCAATAAAAGAACGTCAGCCTTATCTGCATTATTATACGCTTAACCTTGTTTTTTTATTGTAATGTAAGGTTCATGTTTTTCTCCTCTATCAGTTTCCGCATATTGATAAGGGCATAGCGCATTCTTCCCAAGGCCGTATTAATACTCACATTGGTATGATCCGCTATTTCTTTAAAGCTAAGTCCTGCATAATGACGCAGGATAACCACTTCTTTCTGTTCTTCCGGGAGATAATCGATCAGCTTACGAACATCCTGATAGATTTGGTTCTGTACGATCTCCTCTTCTACCGTTTTGTCTGATAACTTCTGACTATTGAAAAGATCATTTTCATAATCATCATTTGAATAGGTATTCATCTGATTCTGTTTTCTGTAATAATCAATGATCAGATTATGAGCAATCCGTATTACCCATGACAAAAAGCGTCCGTTTTCCTGATAACGGCCTGCATCCAGTGACTGAACCACCTTGATAAAAGTATCCTGAAACAGATCTTCTGCCAGGGCAGTACTCCTGACAGTCATCAGGATGTAGGTATAAACTTTGGTCTTGTGCCTTTTGATCAGAACCTCGATAGATTCCTGACTACCTTTCCTGTAACGTTCGACCAGTTCCTGGTCGGATAAATGTTTCAGTGCCAATTTTCTCTCCTTTTTGGTTAAATCAGCGTAAAGGTCTTCCTATAGGCAGTCGTTTTTAAAAGAATTGATAAATAATATACATTATACAAAATAACAAAATAATAGTGAAACATCAAAATTGATACATTAGAAGTATAGTTAAATTCTGTTAAAAGTGTTAATTTTACAGTTTTCACAATTCTTATGCCAAAGAAAAAAACAACCACGGATTCTTATATAGAGCTCAAAGGGATACGGGTTCATAACCTGAAAAATATTCACGTCAGGATCCCTCTGAATGAGCTTACCGTTATCACCGGTTTGTCGGGATCAGGTAAATCCTCACTGGCTTTTGACACACTATATGCAGAAGGACAGCGTCGCTATGTCGAAAGTCTCAGTGCCTATGCCCGCCAGTTTCTGGGGCGTATGCAAAAACCTGATGTAGATTATATTGAGGGAATACCACCTGCCATCGCGGTCGAACAGAAAGTAAACACCTCCAATCCACGATCCACCGTAGGAACAAGTACGGAAATTTACGACTACCTGAAACTTCTGTTTGCACGTATCGGAAAGACCATCTCCCCTGTCTCGGGACGGGAAGTTAAAAAAGACACGGCACAGGATGTTACCGGATTCCTGCTAACAGAAGGCCTAGGCAAACGCACCGTGATTATCTCTCCCGTACCATGCCATGAACAGGAAAAATTTTCAGACCTCCTTCGTTTTTTTATGAAAGAAGGATTTTCCCGACTGTTTATCAATGGTCAACCTGTCCGGATAGATGAGATCCTGAGAAATAAAATTGTACCCGGGAATCAACATACCATACCTCTGCTCATCGATCGCATCATCCCCAAAAATGATCCGGATACTATCTCCCGGATGACCGATTCAATCGAAACCGCTTTCCAGGTCAGTGAAGGCAATTGCAGAATTGTTATCTATGATAAAAACAAAACCATCGACCGGGCTTTTTCCAATCGTTTTGAAGCCGACGGGATACTTTTCGAAGAACCTTCGGTAGCCATGTTTAGTTTTAACAGTCCGTTGGGGGCTTGTCCCGAATGTGAAGGATACGGAAGGATCATCGGGATTGATGAAGACCTGGTGATACCGGATAAAAGCCTTTCCGTATATGAAGATGCCATCGTATGCTGGAGGGGAGAAAAAATGCAAAAATGGAAACAGGCATTGATCTGGCACGCGCCGAAGTTTGATTTCCCGGTACACAGACCCTATTATCAACTGACGGAAGAACAAAAACAATTGCTGTGGACCGGCAATAAATATTTCAAGGGATTAAACAAATTCTTTGATTATCTGGAAAGTAAAAAATATAAGATCCAGTACCGGGTAATGCTTGCCAGGTATCGTGGCAAGACAACCTGTCCTGTCTGTCACGGGACACGTCTGAAAAAAGAAGCTTCCTGGGTAAAAATCAACGGAAGATCCATTCCCGACCTGGTCGATCTTCCGGTAGAGTCATTAAGAGAATTTTTTGATCATTTAAGATTGAATGATTATGAAAACCAGGTAGCAGGGAGGATCCTCACGGAGATCAACAACAGGCTTCGATATATGATGGACGTAGGTTTGGGTTATCTGACCCTGAACCGTTTATCCTCCACCCTTTCAGGAGGGGAGTCTCAACGTATCAATCTGGCAACCTCACTCGGAAGCAGTCTGGTAGGATCCTTGTATATTCTTGATGAACCCAGCATCGGGCTGCATCCCAGAGACACTCACCGGTTGATAGCTGTCCTGGAGGAACTCCGTAATATGGGCAATACCATTGTGGTCGTCGAACATGACGAATCATTTATCCGGGCAGCCGATCACATCATTGATATGGGTCCTCTGGCCGGCAGACTGGGAGGAGAGATCGTCTTTGCCGGTACTGTCCGTAATCTGTTGCGGTCGGGAAAAAGTATAACCCGTAAATATCTTACCGGCGAAGAAGAAATTAAAGTGCCGGACATCAGAAGAAAATGGAATAGCTATATTGAGATAAAAGGAGCCAGTGAACATAACCTGAAAAACATAGATGTAAGATTCCCCCTGCATGTCATGACCGTAGTAACGGGCGTCAGCGGTTCCGGAAAGTCCACCCTGGTAGGTGATATCCTGTACCCTGCCCTGAGCCGTCGTATCAACAGAACAGGGAAAAAGCCCGGAAGCCATCTGGGCCTGGCCGGAAACATTGAGCTGATTGACCAGATAGAATTCGTGGACCAAAATCCTATCGGTAAATCTTCCCGTTCCAATCCTGTTACCTATATCAAGGCCTATGATGATATCAGAAAGCTTTTTGCCGAACAACCTGCTGCCAGGATCAATCATTTCACCCCGGCACACTTTTCCTTTAATGTGGAAGGCGGACGCTGCGAAGAATGTCAGGGAGAAGGGGTTATCCATGTGGAAATGCAGTTTATGGCCGATGTGGAACTGGTATGTGAGAGCTGCCATGGGAAACGGTTCAAACCGGAGATACTGGAAGTAACCTACAAGGGAAAATCCATTTATGATGTACTTGAGATGACCGTCGATGAAGCCATTGATTTCTTCGGAGAAGGACAAAGTACTACGGAAAAAAAGATCGTTGCAAAACTTTCCACGCTTTCTTCGGTAGGACTGGGATATATTCATCTGGGACAACCATCCAACACATTAAGCGGCGGAGAAAGCCAGCGGGTAAAACTGGCCTCTTTCCTGAAGAAGGAAAATCATAAGATCCATACGCTTTTTATTTTTGATGAACCTACTACCGGCCTGCATTTTCATGATATTAAAAAACTGCTACAAGCTTTTGATGCCCTTATCGAACACGGAAACACGATCATTCTTGTAGAACATAACCCGGACGTTATAAAAGCAGCCGACTGGATCATTGACCTGGGGCCTGAGGGTGGAGAAAAAGGAGGAGAGATTATTTTCGATGGTACGCCGGAAGAACTTGCATTAAACCAACGATCATATACAGCCCTGTATCTCAGGGATAAACTGGGTATAAAAAAACCTGCGTAAAACGCAGGTTTATATTTTTACGGGTCAGGCAGGCACCGTACTTACTTCACCTTAAATCCAAACATGATCGCAACACAACCGCTTGCCGGTTCTTTGGACTTATCTCCTCTTGACGGCACTTTAACCACTATCTTTAATTGTTGACTCGACTCCAGCTTAAAGTCCCACGTTTTCGATAAATCATGATCCTTGTTACTATACAGAACATTTTGACTGGCATCCAATACTTTAAATTCAATCTCCGGAAGATTATCGGACCCGCAAACAGCAACCCGGTATTCCTGGTCGGAATAAAAGGTTTTGTAAAGTTCCGCCTCTTCCCCTTCTGTCAGTACCGCAGCATGATAGTTCCCGTCATGTGTATAAGGTACTAACTC
>WFSC01000006.1 GCA_015486185.1 Bacteroidales bacterium
TAATAAGCCTGAACCTGTGGATCGGTTTTCAGTTTTTCCTTTAAATTATTTTCAATCTCCGGCGTAAGGATCAGACGGGGAGAATATTTGGCCAGATGTTGTTGCAGGTAAGCTGCCGTCATAGGGTTCTCCAGCTTGACGGTATCAATCTTCTGATCCCTCACATTCCCTGATATCATATCATCCCTATTGCAGGAGATAATAAACAATATGGCAACAAAAAATGCCAGACTTGTTCCTGCATTTTTTATAGATTTCATACGTTCAATATTTTAAGAAAATTAAAAATACTAATTACTTCTGTCATATTTTCACAGGTTTAATAACAAGTCTGCTCTGTCCTTTTGCAGACATATTCTTATAAATCAACCTTATCCTTTTGAGTCCATCCGGCCAGGCTTTCATTATTACGGGATCCTTTATTTCAATATTTTCTATTTTCAACATAAATTCCTTTGGATCGTAAGATAACTCCAGCTTAAAATCAGCTCCGTTCAGCATGATTTTGCCCGGATGACCAGCATGCACCCCGCAACCTGCTATAAAATGCAACGCATTGGTATCTTTTACTGTTTTTAGGTTATAAATATCGGTAATGGCAAAGGAATGTCCTCTGTTCAACACATATTTTCTATACCAATGATCCACATCCGCATTCCTGGGATAGGCTTTTGCAATATCAAGGAAAAATGATACTTTACCGGAAGTATTCTTAGCTTTAACGTCAGCCGATCTATAGGCACCTCCCTGATGCTGTCCCTGCCCGTTTATCAGGGGCAGGTTATGATATTGTGACTGCATCCTCCAAATTTCATATCTGTGCCTGCTGAAAGTTTTTGCCGTATAAGTACCGGTACCGACATCTACCAACACGGGTTTACCATTATAATACAGAATAAAAGATCCCACATCATTATGGTTGTGACTTTGGGCATTATTTCCCCCTTTTGCTGCAAAATAGAAACCCTTTGTTGTGCCTTCCCGGTCACGGGCTACCACGATTTCTGTCTGTGGCAACCAAATCCAGGACATGAGCGGTTCAACCGGTGGAGTAGCCTCCAGTTCAGGCATAATCTGCAGGTTTCTGAGGGTTGTCTCTATCTTACCTGTCAACGCTTTGCCTTTCCAGCCATACTGCTTTGCCAGAAAACTCCCGAATTTCATTAATACACTGTCATGGGTCATTTTCCCGTAAAGATAAATGGTCCCGGGACGGGATCTAAGTTTCGCATGAGCATCCCCGTAATCATAAAAATAGGGATTGGCAATATAGACATCAGCGATATATCGCCCCATATTATGGATCAGGGGTTTATCAAAGATATTTATATGCCCTCCCGAAGCCTGGTACAACCTTTCCAGCAGATCATACAGCTTTCCTCCGGCCACTCCCCAGTATGACGGACCTTCATCACATCCGCCATCTTCAGGATAGGGGTTAATGAACTGGTCTGTTGAGTGCATTACTTTTTTTATGCCGGCCAGTTTCTTCGCCGGATCTTGTTCTACCAGCAAAATACAATTCAACACATTATAATTGCACCAGGGATTCCAGTTATTCACAGGATGGTTTGCATTTTTACCCAGTCCCATCCACCAAAAATCATCCCTGGCATAATAAGGCTCCAATATCTTACGCCTGATCTCATATTCCAACCTTTTACTTATCAAAGGATTAACTTTATCTAACTCATCTTTAAAAAAGTAGTAGGTCCAGGCCAGATCAGATCCCATCTGGGCTGCTCCCAGATCAATAACCGGATCTTCAACATCCGGCAAACCGGGTCCTGCATGCTGCATAGAGAGATGTGCAGACCAGCCCCACCAGGTTTCCTGGCAATACACCCAAATACCGTTTATGATCTGATCCAGAAAACGCCCTTTTCCCTCCATCAGCTCCGCCATTACCAAAGCTTCAAAAGCCCTTTGCCTTTCAAAGTAAGGCCTTTCCATGACCCTGCGGTTCCCGGTACGGACAAAATCAAGAAAAGTGGTCGCTTTTATCGCCGGCCAATCGTACGAAAGATATTGTTCTCCATTTTTAATATACTCCGATCTTACCTTGGCAGGAACAAAACTCCATGCATGGCGATCTTTATATGACGGGAACGGAACCCAACTCTGATTTTTTACAATCCACGATGCAAACTGATCGTTATCGGATATTTTTGTTAACCAATTACGATCTGGGGCACTATATCCATGAATCA
>WFSC01000007.1 GCA_015486185.1 Bacteroidales bacterium
ATTTTAATCAGAATTTAAAAAAAAAGAAAGATCATTTTCTGTTTTTCTTTTATGAAAATGTTGAACATTAACTATTTTTTTGTATCTTATTCCAAAATAAGATATTTAATTAAATAATGGGAAATTATTGATCCTGTAATAGTTAAAATTATAAAAAAATGAAAAAAAATATATTAATCTGCAAAATTCTCTTTCTTTTACTGATTGCAGGATTCAGGCCGTTCTTATCCTTCGGCGATGTTCCTTATCGCTTGCAGTCAAAAGATACGTTGGCTTACATAAAGTTGCAAGGGCTCGTTGTTGATGCAAATACCGGGCATCCTGTAATTTTTGCTTCTGTTTTTCTTAAAGGAACGAATATCGGTACAGTAACGAATACCGAAGGCCGTTTTTTGCTGAAGGTTCCTGTTGTGTATTCGGATCATGATATTGGATTCAGTTGCATGGGGTATAAGGAAAAGATCATGTCCGTATCTGCCATGAAAGACATTTTCCGTACCATTAAGCTGGTTCCTGATATTATACCCATCCCACCGGTAGTGGTACATAAGTATGATCCCGTGGCTCTTCTTAAGAAAGCCGTTAGTAACATTCCACAAAACTACAGCACACGGCCGGCTTTGATGACTGCTTTTTACAGGGAGACCGTTAAAAAGGGGAATTCCAAATACCTCTCTGTAGGAGAAGCGGTTTTGGATGTTTACAAAGCTTCCTATCAAAATTATCTTAATTTGGACAGGGTTTCGGTATATAAGGGAAGGAAAGCGATATATGTACGCCGCGAAGACACCCTGATGGTAAAGCTACAGGGAGGGCCGGTTACTGCATTTTATCTTGATCTGGCAAAAAATCCCGGGGATCTCCTTTCCGATTATGCGTTTGATTACTATGATTATTCAATGGGCGGTGAAGTAAAGATCGACGGCCGTGAAATGTTTGTTATTCACTTTGATCAAAAAGATACGGTCAGCATTCCCTTATATCGCGGCACTATTTATCTGGATGCCAAAACACTGGCTATTGCCCAGGCCGAATACGAAATCAGTCCTAAGCAGATCAACAAGGCAGCCCGGTATCTGATACTGAAAAAACCTGCCAGTTTGCGTGTGAACGTTCTGAGTGCTGCCTATTTGGTTAAGTACCGTTTACTCGACGGCAAATGGGTTCTTAATTATGTACGGCTGGAGAACCGCTTCCAGACCAAATGGAAAAAGAAGCTCTTCCGTTCAACCTATACTATCCTTTCTGAGGCTGCCGTAACCGACATCAACTATGAAAATGTTAAAAAGTTAAAATACAGGGAAAGTTTCAAGTGGAACCAAATCTTTACCGAGCAGGTCAGTGCCCTTGAAGATCCGGAATTCTGGGGTCCGAACAATGTCATCCAGCCGGAAGAATCAATCCAGGAAGCCATTCACAAGATCAGCAGAAAACTTAAAAGACACCAGCATTAGGAAACGACAATTTTCCTGCTGCCCGGTTTCTTTACCCTACGGGGTATTTTATTCAATTTATGTATATTTTTTCACCATACCCCCTTCGCCGACAGGGGGTATGTGATATTTTATTAATATTTTTTTATTTTACCCCCTGATTTTTATTTTGTATCTTGATTTTTAATTATCTTTGCCCCAAACTTAAAATTCAGATCATGGCACAATTTCGAACCATTGCATTTCAGGAAGTATTAAAAAGACAGCCTCTTAAGGTGGAGGCTCCGTCGAATGAAGTAACCGTCTATTTCGGCTCCAGGGTTTTTGATCTGGTGAAGATGCAGAAATATCTTTCCAGAGAGGCTTATAAAAGTGTTAGAAAAGCTATCAGGGAAAGTACTCATATTGACCGCAAAATGGCCAATCAGGTCGCAGCCGGCATGAAAGACTGGGCGATTGATAACGGGGCCACGCATTACACCCACTGGTTTCATCCCCTCACTGACGGAACGGCTGAAAAACATGACGGGTTCATTGATTTCGGCGATTTCGGTGTGGTGGAGAATTTCTCCGGGGAACTCCTCGTGCAGCAGGAACCTGATGCATCCAGCTTCCCCAGCGGTGGGATCCGCAATACGTTCGAAGCACGTGGCTACACGGCCTGGGATGTTTCTTCTCCTGCATTTCTGATAGGAACAACACTGTGTATCCCTACCGTCTTTGTTTCTTACACGGGGGAAGCCCTCGACTATAAGGCTCCGCTCCTTCGTACCCTGAACATCCTGGATAAGGCCGCAGTTGAGGTATGCCATTATTTTGACAAGAATGTTTCGAGGGTGTATGCCACCCTGGGATGGGAACAGGAATATTTTCTGATTGATGATGCCTTTTATAATGCCCGCCCCGACCTGATACTGACCGGAAGGACCCTTGTGGGGCATCAGTCGTCCAAAGACCAGCAACTGGATGACCATTATTTCAGCTCGATCCCGGAAAGGGTAAAAGCTTTTATGGAAGATTTTGAGATCGAAGCCTATAAGCTGGGTATCCCTGTTAAAACACGTCACAACGAAGTAGCACCTAACCAATTCGAATGTGCGCCCATTTTTGAGGAAGCCAATCTCGCCAATGATCACAACCAGATCATCATGGATCTGATGAAACGGGTGGCAAGACATCATAATTTCAGGGTTTTGTTCCATGAAAAACCCTTTGGCGGGATCAACGGATCGGGCAAGCACAACAACTGGTCATTGGCTACCGATACCGGGATCAATCTTCTTTCTCCCGGTAAAAACCCTATGGGGAACCTGCAATTTCTTACCTTCCTGGTCAATGTTATCAAAACAGTCTATGATAACCAGGATCTTTTACGTGCCTCTATTTTAAATGCAGGCAACTCTCATCGCCTGGGTGCCAATGAAGCTCCTCCGGCCATCCTGTCCATTTTTCTGGGGTCAACCCTGTCGAAGATATTAAAAGACCTGGAGGAAAATGTACCCAACAACAAGATGACCCCCGAGGAAAAAACCGAACTGAAACTGGGTATCGGGAAAATTCCTGAGATCTTGTTAGATAATACGGACCGTAACCGTACTTCACCTTTTGCCTTTACCGGCAACCGTTTTGAATTCAGGGCCGTAGGTTCGAGTGCCAATTGTGCCGCTCCCATGATCACCCTGAACGGGGCCCTCGCTTATCAGTTGAAAGAATTCAAAAAAGAAGTGGATTCTCTGATCGGAGAAAAAAATCTGAAAAAAGACGAAGCAATCTTCCAGGTATTGAGAAAATATATATCCGCTTCGAAGAATATTCTTTTTGAAGGGGATAACTATAGCGAGGCCTGGAAGAAAGAGGCGGCAAAACGCGGACTTACCAACATTACCAGCGTACCTGAGTCTCTGGCAAAATACAATACGGAACAAGCCAGAAAGGTGCTGATAGAAAACGGCATTTTTGACGAACGTGAGTTGAAAGGCCGCGTTGAGGTGGAATACGAGAAATTCACCAAAAAAGTTCAAATCGAAGCTCGTGTTCTGGGTGATCTGGTCATTAATCATATTGTGCCGACAGCCATACAATACCAGAACAAGCTGATCGAGAATGTAAAGGGCTTACGGGAACTTTTCTCTGAGGATGAGTTTCAGGAAATGGCCGGCCATCGGCTGGAGATCATAAAGGATATCTCCAGACATGTCTCTGTGATCAAAAGCAAGGTAACCGACATGGTCAATGCCAGAAAAGTAGCCAATAAGATTGAGGATGAAGTGGAAAAGGCCTATGAGTATGACAAAACCGTCAGGCCTTACCTGGATGAGATCAGGTATCATGTTGACAAACTTGAGTTGATCGTGGACGACGAGTTATGGCCTTTGCCAAAATATCGTGAGATGCTGTTTACCAGATAATAATAACAGTGGATACGATTGTCCGTATCTGTTGGTTTTATGGTTAGTAAAAAAGTTGTTCCGGAAATTCCGGAACAACTTTTTTTTGCCCCGAAAAAATATTTACTTTTATAACCTCGTTGTAAAGCTATGTTCATGAAAACATTTGCTTCTTTACTGATCATTCTTTTTCTCAGCCTGCCAACTGTATTCGGGCAGAAAAAGAAAATGGCCAAGGCAGAAGAAGCCTACAGGGCCGGAGAGTACTATGATGCCATCGATCTGTACAAGGATGCCTATTCCATGATCAAGAACAAAGAGGCCAAAACAGATGTCGTATTCAGGATCGCTGAATGTTACCGTCAGATCAACGAACCGGATAAAGCCGAGATGTGGTACAAAAAAGCCATCAGCAGAAATTATCCCGATCCCGTTGCTATTCTTTTCTATGCACAGCAATTGATGAAAAACGGAAAATACGAGCAGGCAGTTGAAGAATTCAACAAATACAAGCAGCTTGTACCTAATGATCCCCGCAGTGCCGAAGGCATCAGATCATGTGATCTGGCCCTGAAGTGGATGGAACAGCCGGTAGGTTATAAAATTGAAGAAATGCGTTTCTTTAACTCCCATTCCAGCGACTACTCACCGGCTTATGCCCGGGACGATTATCAGGTCATTTATTTTACTTCTTCCCGTGACGATGCCACCGGAAACAAAATACACGGTGCTACCGGACAAAACTTTGCTGACATTTTTGTATCAAAACGGGACAGGAAAGGGAAATGGAGCACCCCGGTGCCCCTGGAAGGGCCTGTAAACACTCCTTATGAAGAAGGAACCCCTTCACTTACCTCCGATTATAACACCATGTACTTTACCCGCTGTGAAATGGATAAACACAGAAAACTGGGATGCCGTATCATGGTAACCAAAAAAGAAGATAATAAATGGGGGAAACCGGAAGCCCTGAACCTGGTAGCTGACAGTCTGGTGGAAGCTCATCCTGCCATATCTCCGGATGGCC
>WFSC01000008.1 GCA_015486185.1 Bacteroidales bacterium
ACTCATATCATCGGCATAAACGATCACTTTATAATGACCCATGATCACATGAGGAAAGGCCACCGTACCGTCATCCAGGGTCCTGATACGTTCGAAATAGGTAGGGTCATTTTCATATACCAGATAAACGGGGACTTCCCTGGCACAGGTAGTGTCAATAATGTACAGGAAGTTTTTAGCATAGTTAATCTGATAGATCTTTCCTTTAATTACCGCATGACCATCATCTACATTAAGGCTTTTATATATGATAAATTCTCCGGCATCCACCGTGGCATGACCTGAAGATACAGATATTTTTTTTTCTATATGTATCTTTCCAGCAGATCCCTGCGGATCATCCGAATAAACAAATAATTTATATTCTCCTTTCGTCAGATAAGAAAAACGAAAACTGCCGTCATAAGAGGTTTTCGTATTGTCGGAAACAGTATTGCCTTCTCCGTAAATAATAAAAACATCTTCGTCCGTAGCAGGGTAAGACGCTTGTTGAACCCTGAATTCACGGTCATAGGTCTGAACGGTCACTTTGCCGGTGATGGTAGAGTTCCCTCCCGGTCCTTCTTTAGTACAACCGGAAAATATGAAAATACCGGCAATCATGCCGGTAAATATTACTTTTTTTATTAACATCATTCTTTAAATTGAATTATAAAATTTTATATACAAAGCTAATAAAATTCCTTAAAAACAAAGCATACCGGTCACTCCTGAATAACCTTCTTTCGATCTGCCGGCATACACCAAACTTCAAACTCCAAACCCCAAACTATTTTTCCCCGGGAGGTTGTGTCAGGTCGTATTTTTTATCGTAAAGCTTAATATTATATTGTATCCAGAATGGTTCGGTTCGCCAGGCCGGATGGGCCAGTTGCGTTTCCCATTCAAATAATTCCTTCATCAGATGTCTCACGGTTTCAGGATAGTCATAAGCCAAATCATGTTGTTCGGACAGATCGTGACCCAGGTTATATAGTAACGGAGGGCGGTCCGGCAAGCGGATCAACTTCCAGTTACCATCACGGATGGCGGCAGCCTCAGCCCTTCTCCAATATAATTTATTGTGGGGTATGTTTTTATCTTTTCCTGTCAGGAAGGGGATTAGATTTACTCCGTCCAGTTTCCATCCTTCACCTGCACGGGGTGTTTTACGTTTATGTACCCTGTTCCATTCCCTGGGAAAGCGTTCCTGTGCCAGTTGGTTGACCAAAAGTTGGGCATCTCCGCCTGCGGCTGCCACTGAAGTGGTAAAGATATCCATGGAAATGACAGGTTGCCGGTAAACGGTTCCACGCGGGAGTCCTGCCGGCCACTGCACGAAAAAAGGCACACGGATACCTCCTTCCAGAAAAGTACCTTTTTTTCCGTTAAGCGGTGCATTGCATGCTCCGTTTATCCCTACATTTCCTCCGTTGTCATTGATGAACCATACCAGGGTATTTCCTGTCAGCCCGTTTTCCCGGAGGGTCCGTAATACATTTCCCACCGCCCGGTCAAGGGCTACGGTCATTCCACCCAGGATCCTGCGTTGTTTTTCCGTAATATAGCCGAAAGGTGCCATATCCTCCTGTCTTGCTTCCATAGGCGTGTGTACGGCATTAAAGGCCAGGTAGAGAAAGAAAGGCTTTCCCTTGTTTCGCTCAATAAAATGACACGCTTCGTTACCAAAAGCATCTGTCAGGTAATTCACCGGAACCCTGACCGTATCCATCTGTCGTTCGATATTGAAATACTTCTTCCCCTGGTCAAAATAATGGGCTCCGCCACCACGAAAGCCGAAAAATTCATCAAAACCCCGGTTCAGAGGATGATATTTATCCAGATAACCCAGATGCCATTTGCCGATGGCTCCCGTATGATATCCGATATAGTGTAAAACGTCAGCCAGGGTGATCTGATCCATGCGCATTCCGATATAATCCGGACAGTCGCTGGGCTGGTGAGAACCGATGTTATATTCATGCCCGAAACGTTGCTGATAGCGGCCTGTTAACAAGCCGGCTCTTGAAGGACTGCATACCGACGCTGTGACATATCCCTGTGTAAAACGAACGCCGTTCCGGGCAATATGATCAATATTAGGCGTATGAAATTGTTCTGATCCCTGAATGGAGAAGTCTCCGTAACCCGCATCATCGGAGACAATAACAATGATGTTGGGTTTGTCCGTTTGGGCCGGAAGCCAACCCGCAAAAAGAAACGAAGCAATGAACAGGGATGTGATAAGGGACAAACGGATGTTTTTCATAGTATCAAATTTTTAAAACGCAACTTTTAATTCATTTTCATTTTTCGTTTTTGACGCAACGATCCCCTCGTATCTTTTGAAATTGCCTTCATCTCCTATAACAATAGCATAAATGCCTTCTTTGAAGACCCTGGGAGAAAAGGAGTTTCCTTTGATACGCAGGGCGTACACCAGGTTATTTCCTTCATCATAAATCTTTATTACCGGATCGTTCATGCCGGCTACCACCACTTTGGGGAGCCATCCCCAGGCTTTCCGGTTGTAGTTATCCATTTGGTTGATTACTACCGGCCATCCCGGATACTGTTTGGCACCGGAAGCAGTGGGATCTACTCCCCGTGGCCAGCATTCTATATCGATCTGCCGGGTGTCGCGGTGAAACTTTACCACCCCGAAACCGGCTGAACGGTCATACAGTTTGGAAGGTTTCTTTCCGGTATATACCGGATTAGCTACGGCATAGACTGTCATCCTGTTGCCAAAGCCGTCGAAAAAGTCACCGGTATATTTCGGTGCGCCAGGTGCCCTGTTTTTTCCGCCTTTCATGGGGAACCAGCGACGTGGCCAGTAATTGGATATAGAAGGGACACATAAGGCATAAGAAGCGTCCCTCCATGCATCTATGCCATACTGGGTCGTACTGCCCAGGTGTTGATCGCCGGCAATATGCATGGCAAAAGCCTTCCGTATAGCATCTACGGCTTTCCGGCGTCCTGTCTGGGGCCAGCCGTCAGAATCAAAGTCGGAAACCTCCACATCATCCGGAGGGTATTCTCCCTTTTTCATGATACGTAACTTTGGTACGGCAGCATCACTATTGTCTTCTTTGGGCAGGGTAGCCAGGTTTTCCCATATCGTTTGGGAAAGCACCGCTTTCATCCAGGTATGATCACTCCAGTCCTGATCCCAGGCATTGAGAAAATCAAGTTGTCTTTTCCCCAGGAGGGTTGCTCCGGGGACATCAGCCTCTTTGGCCGCATTGAAATCAGGGTTCTGGGGCCAGCCATTTCGTATTTTGGCTTTAGGCAGCAGCGGTTTGGGTGCCGACTTGAATTTACGGTCCTCCACAATAGCAAAACTGACTCCTCCCACATTCAGTGCCGTGTAATAGACCGTAATGCCTTGCTTAACAGGCGTGGGGTCGTAAGGGTCGGGCAGGTGGCTGGTCTGGGTGCGTTGTACCATGTTGACCCAGCGGGCCGGCATCTTGTATCCCCCGGCATCCTGAGCTGCCTGGCCCGACAACCCGGGAGGAGTAGCCTTGCCGCCTGCTCCCCACAGATTGCCGTGATAAACGTCATGATCGTCCGGTATGGCAATAGAGGGAATATCACGAAGCAATTCTCCGTACTCCCAACCATACAAATACCATTTTCGTAAATAATCCAACATTGATTTGTCTATGGGAGCCCTCTGTACACCATAACCACCTACCGTTTCGTAAATCTGATCACCGGAGAAGTATAATAAATCAGGATGTACCTTTTTTACCGCTTCAGTGATCTCCGTATTGGGAAATCCCAGATCATTATTGCCCGTAAAGGCTGCTACCACGATTTCTGCCTTGTTAACCGGATCTTTCCGTACGGTTCCTGTATAAAAATATTCCCGGGTTTTTCCTTTGCCGGTAGCCAGAGAATAGGCCAGACGGTAAGGAGTGTCTTTACTGTCGTCCCAGTTCTTTATCCGGAAAGTGGCTGTCCGCGCATCCGGGTCGATCTGTGCCGTAGCAATTGTTTTCCAGCTATCATTATCTTTGATCTGGAGACGGACGTTTTTTCCGTCCTGTGCGCCAACGGGAGGCATCTGTGCAGCAAGCTTCATGACCTTACGGCTCAGGGTATATTGTGAGAACAGAATGGGACC
>WFSC01000009.1 GCA_015486185.1 Bacteroidales bacterium
ACTGGCTTACCGTATTGTTCTGAGCCATGGCATGGAGCAAAGGCTTCTTCCTGCTGACAATCCTGTGGTAGCGCGTTTTAAGGGAAAAGTACCTCTTGGGATACTGATCCCGCATATATTGTTCATGTTTACCGCCATGCTGTTATCCACCCTGGCTGGATTTATGGCTATCTGGAAAATACCTGCGTATAAGACCTATGCCTGGACGACCCTGGTTCTCCTCCTTATCGGTGGAGGTTTGCTGGGGCCTCTCGTACAATTGCATGCATTTGGTGCTTACTGGACAGGCATTCCGTTCGGATGGGACCTTACCGATAACAAGACCCTGATAGCCATTGCTTTCTGGTTATTTGCCTGTCTCACTATTCTGAAAAGGGACAGGTACTGGTCTGTTATACTGGCTGCCGTGGTTCTCATTCTGGTTTATTCCATCCCTCACAGCATGTTCGGTTCACAGTACAATTATGAAACGGGACATGTGATCCAGGGGATCATTCTCCTTCCGGGGCTTCTCCTTCCGACCGCATACTCATAATGTCCCTGTCAAACATATACATATTGTGACTCCCCACCAAGGCCAGTTTATCCAGAATTTCCTGAACATTGGATTCTTCTTCTATCTGTTCGGAAACAAACCACTGGATCCAGTTATGGGTTGAATAATCATTCTCTTCCACACAGGCAGCCACAATCTCATTGACAGAAGCTGTAACAAACTGCTCATGCTTAAGGACCGCTTCAAAAAGAGCCTGCACCCCTTCAAAATCATTGGGTGGGGTTTCCAGGCCCGGCACCACAGCCCTGCCCCCTCTGTCATTGATATAATGAACAAACCTGAGCATATGGTCCAGTTCTTCCTGTGACTGGGCATACAGCCATCCTGCTATTCCCGGGTATCCGGAGGCTTCTGCCCATGAAGCCATAGACAGGTACAACAGGGATGAATATCCCTCCCGTTCAACCTGCCGGTTCAGTATTTTCTCAATCTTTTCCGTTAACATATTCCAAAAATTTAAAAATTCTACATTCTACATTCTACATTCTACATTCATTACATATTCCCAATGATCTCGTCTCCGAATTCCGATGTTTTCAGTTTGGTAGCGCCGGTCATTTGCCGTTCAAGATCATAGGTAACCCTTTTTCTGGCAATAGCTTCTTTAATACCTTTAACGATCAGCTCTCCGGCTTCATTCCATCCCATATATTCCAACATCAGTACTCCGGAAAGAATTAGTGAGCCCGGATTTACCTTATCCAGATTGGCATATTTCGGAGCTGTTCCGTGGGTAGCCTCAAAAATGGCATGGCCTGTATCGTAATTGATATTGGCCCCCGGAGCGATTCCGATCCCGCCAACTGTAGCGGCCAGGGCGTCAGAAATATAATCACCATTCAGGTTGAGGGTGGCGATCACCGAATATTCGGCCGGGCGGGTCAGGATCTGCTGCAGGAAAGCATCCGCAATAACATCCTTGATCAGTATTTTTCCTGCTTTCAGTGCCTGATCCTGTGCTTCATTGGCAGCATCCACGCCTTTATCCGCCTTGATCCGGTCATATTGTTGCCACGTAAAGACCTTATCTCCGAATTCTCTTTCTGCCAAAGCATATCCCCACAGTTTGAACTGACCTTCCGTGAACTTCATGATATTCCCTTTGTGAACAATGGTTACGGAAGGACGGTTATATTTAATGGCATAGTTTATAGCTGCCCGGATAAGACGTTCGGTCCCTTCTTTCGATACCGGTTTAATTCCTATGGAAGTAGTCTCGGGAAAGCGGATCTTGGTAACCCCCATTTCATGGATCAGAAAATTCAGTATTTTATCATTTTCAGGCGTACCATTCATCCATTCTATCCCGGCATAAATATCTTCTGAATTTTCACGGAAGATAACCATATCGGTTTTTGTCGGATCCTTTACAGGAGAAGGTACCCCGGGATAATATTTCACCGGACGCAAACACACATAAAGGTCGAGTATCTGCCTGAGAGCAACATTCAGTGAACGGATGCCCCCTCCTACCGGCGTTGTTAGCGGCCCCTTTATTGCCACGAGATACTCCCGGATAGTGTCCAGGGTCTCCTCCGGAAGCCATTCTCCCACCTTGTTAAAAGCTTTCCCTCCTGCAAGTACCTCTTTCCACATGATCTTTCTTTTTCCCTTATAGGCCTTTTCCACGGCGGCATCAAATACTTTTACCGATGCACGCCAGATATCCGGGCCGGTGCCATCACCTTCTATAAAAGGTATTACGGGTCGATCGGGAACAATCAGTTGTCCTCCTTTAATAGTGATTTTTTCTCCTTCCATGATAATAAGTTTATTTTTAATAAATCAATTGTTTTAACAAAAAATACAGACAACAAAAATATCTAAATCGGGTAGCATTCCCAAAATTTAATAATGTTCCCGAACAGCTTTACTCAAAATCAAGATCAAACTGGCGCTTCATGTCTTTTAATGCCGGATTCTTTTTGGCAAGATAAATAAACCGTTCCTCCGGAGTATAGGGTTTTTTCGAAGCTCCATCGCCCGGATTTTTTTCTATATCAACCTGCAGGACGATTCCATAGTTTTCCAGTTCCTTTTTCAGGAAATCCATCAGGGATGCTTTGAGATTTTGCTCGAAATCTTCTTTCAGATTCTTATTTTCCAGAGTTATACGTATGGTTTTTTCATCTGCCAGCTCCGGCATATGAATACGCAGGGCTGCCGCAAAGCGGGGTTTCTCCTGACTCATCTTTTCTGCAAATTCCATCCATTTCCTTGTAAGCTGATCAAGGGTAAACGGCTTTTCATAAAGAGGTTCGTCCACTTCGGGAGCATTAACAGACAACTTATCCGGCCCGGACCGCGTATGCATCTTTCCATTAAGTGCATCTTTGATCGAAATGGTGGAAGAACCGTTCTTCTTCTCCTCTTTTTCTTCCCTGCTCCTGCTGCCCTTTAATTCCTTAGTATCCTGTAGATCTCTTGTATTTTTATTTTTTATAATCTTTTGCTGTTCAGCGTTTTTTTTTAAGGCGGATAATCTCAAAAGGGTCAGTTCAACATGCAGCCGTTGATTTTTACTTGATTTATAGGTAATGTCAGCCTGATAACAAATATCCAGGGCCTTATAGAGAAAATCGACGGAACATTCCCGGGCTTGTTTAAAATATTGTTCCTGAACAACAGCACCCACTTCCAGAAGCGGTAATGTCACTTTGTCCCTGGCTACCAGCAAATCACGAAAATGGCTGCTCAATCCCGAAAGGAAATGCTGTGCATCAAAACCTTTTTTCAGGATTTCATCAAAGATAAGAAGACTCTCGGTGGCATTTCCTTCGAGAAGTGCTTTGGTAATCCTGAAATAATAATCATAATCAAGTACGTTCAGGCTTTTTATCACCGACTGATAGGTCAGATTTTTCTCTGAAAAACTCACCAGTTGATCAAAGATACTCAGAGCATCACGCAAGGCACCGTCGGCTTTCTGTGCAATTACATTTAATGCCTCGGGTTCGACCCGTATATTTTCCCGGTCAGCGACAAATTGCAGATGTTGCACCATATCTTCCACCCTGATCCGGTTAAAATCAAATACCTGGCAGCGGGAAAGGATCGTAGGCAAGATCTTTTGCTTCTCGGTAGTTGCCATAATAAAAATAGCATAGGGAGGCGGCTCTTCCAGGGTTTTCAAAAAAGCATTAAAAGCAGAGGCTGATAACATATGCACCTCATCAATGATATAAACACTGTATCTCCCTATCTGGGGAGGAACCCTGACCTGATCGATCAGGTTCCGGATATCCTCCACCGAGTTATTTGAGGCAGCATCCAGCTCGTGGATATTGAAGGAACGGTTTTCCATAAATGCCTTACATGATTCGCACTGGTTACAAGGTTCTCCTTCCGGAGTAGGGTGTTCACAGTTGATGGTTTTGGCAAGGATCCGTGCTACCGTGGTCTTTCCAACCCCGCGGGGACCACAAAACAAATAGGACTGGGCCAGATGACCCGATAATACGGCATTCTTTAATGTCCGGGTAATGGTCTCCTGTCCGACCACCTCACTAAAAAGAACCGGACGGTATTTCCTTGCCGATACGATAAAATTCTCCATATACTTATACGACAGTGTTATATATAAAAAAACCGGTTTAATTACAAAAACTACGGAAAAAATGAACTGTTCGACAAAGATAACCAAACTACCGGACTTTTTGACGGTTTTCAATGCAAAAAGTCCGGTATATTTTGTAGTAGATAAAAAAAATTCTATTTTTGCAGCCCAAATAAATAAATAGTTCATTAAAAATTAATTAAGTATGTTGAACCATTACGAAACCGTTTTCATTGCAACTCCCGTTTTGTCTGAATCACAGATGAAGGAAACGGTAAAAAAAGTTAAGTCGGTGATTACCGGCAATGGAGGAGAGATCGTCCATGAAGAGAATTGGGGCCTGCGAAAACTGGCTTATCCGATCCAAAAAAAATCCACCGGGTTTTATTATCTGATTGAATTTCGTGCCGAAGGAGAGCTTATTGAAAAGCTTGAAACAGAGTACAGGCGTGATGAACGCTTTATCCGTTTCCTGACTTTCAGGATGGATAAATATGCGATCGAATATGCCGAAAAGAAAAGAAGGCAGAAAAAAAACAACAATGATGAAAAAACCGAAAAAAAAGTGGAGGAATAACAAATGGCCCAGAATGATTCAGAAATAAGATATCTGACCCCGCCGTCAGTAGAAATAAAAAAGAAAAAATATTGCCGGTTTAAAAAGAACCGGATCAAATATGTGGATTACAAAGATCCGGAATTCCTTAAAAAGTTTTTGAACGAGCAGGGAAAGATCCTGCCCCGGAGAATTACCGGAACTTCACTAAAATATCAAAGAAAAGTGGCACAAGCGGTAAAAAGAGCACGGCATCTTGCCCTGTTGCCCTATGTTGCTGACCTTTTAAAATAAACAGAGGAGGATAAACAGAATGGAAATCATTTTAAAAGAAGATATAGCCAAACTGGGGCACAAAAATGACATTATCAGGGTAAAAGACGGCTATGCCCGTAACTACCTGATCCCAAAAGGATATGCCATTCCTGCCACCCCGTCGGCCAGGAAAATGCACGAAGAAAACATGAGACAACGGGCTCATAAGGAAGAGAAGATCAAAAATGAAGCCCTTGATCTGGCAAAGAAAATGGAAGACCTTTCCCTTACTATCGGAGCCAAAACCAGTTCTACCGGGAAAATTTTCGGCTCGGTTAATACTATTCAGATCGCTGAAGCCCTGGCCGAAAAAGGATTCGATATTGACAGGAAAAAAATATCCATCAAAGGAGATGCAGTAAAAGAAGTCGGGAAATATGTGGCAACCATACACCTCCACCGTGAAGTGTCGGTTGAGATAAATTTCGAAGTAGTCTCTGAATAAGACAATTATGATAAACAGTAAAGCTGCTTTTCCGGCAGCTTTACTGTTTTAAATCCCTGGAATACTATTACCTGACCGCGATGGTTTCTATCTCAACCAGAGCATCCAGCGGCAGCCGGGCTACCTCAAAAGCGGCACGGGCAGGTGGTTTCTCTTCATAAAAGGAAGCATAGGCTTCATTCATCTCCCGGAAATCATTCATATCTTTCAGATAAACCGTGGATTTTACCACATCTTCACGTGTATATCCACCCGACATGAGAATGGTTTCTATATTTTTCAAAACCTGTAACGTTTGTTCCCGGATACCGCCGGTTACAAACCGGCCGGTTTCGGGGTCCACCCCCAGTTGCCCCGATATAAAAAGCATACCGTTGACCTCAACAGCCTGACTGTACGGCCCTATGGCTTGCGGTGCCTTTGATGTGTGAATGATCTTTTTCATAGGTTTGGAATTTTCATATTCGTTGCAAAACAAATAAAATTTTGGTTATACACCCGTTTATAATGTATTAAATATTTTTCATACGGCAACCATCCGCTTTACTTTTTAACTCTTTCTCTTAGTCCCTCAGTCTCCCCCTCACTCTGTCTCTCAGTCTCTCTGTCTCTCTGTCTCTCAGTCTCTCAGTCTCTCAGTCTCTCTGTCTCTCTGTCTCCTTGTCCCTCAGTCCTCAGTCCTTCTCAATTCTACCTATCATACCAACTCTTTCTTTTTTCATACTTCAGGTCCTTGAGAATGGATGATTTAATATTGATTACGAAGCTATAGCTCGTATGATAACCTATGGGTATCCAGGAAAAGCTCATTTCCCAGCAATGCAGGTCCCGGTGGATATTAATGGAGGTATAGGTCAGCTTGTTCAGTTTAAAATCCCAACCGGTATTACCACTTATTCTCCATTTTGAGGTAAGACTAAAACTTCCGGTAATATTCAGGGTCTGGATTATGGAAGGAGTAAATGCAGGTTTACTGTAGTTTACATTATATCTTATCCGGATATCCCAGGGAATATTGAAATAATCATAGCCAGCTTCCTCCTCCTGGCCTGCCGGGATTTTCTTTATGGGTTCCATCCCCATCATTTCTCCCGGGTTCCCCATCTGTCTGTTTTGTTGTTGGGAGGAACCCGCATTTTTCTTTTTACCTCCTGTAAAGTGCAGGTTTACGGAGAAATTAAAGTTTGTCATCCTGAACAGGGAGGATGACACTGCAATATTGGGTTTATTGATAATACGTCCGTTTTTATCCAGGGCATAAGGGTTAAACACGCCGCCGAATGTTAACTGAACATTATTTTTCCACAGTGTCGTACGGCCGCTGAAGGATACCGGAGCCCACCGGAGAGAGTCTTTGAAAAGATTATAATTGGTCGAAAAGTTCAGACTCTCCAGTAGTTTTACCTTTTTTCCTTTACCCGTGGTATCATTTTCCGACCGCACCTTCATCTCCAGATTGTTATTCAATGAAAAATTAACAATAGCCGATTTCCCCGGCAGGGAGGGTGTTCCGTAAATTCCATTTTCAAATATTGAATACCTTGTGATCTTTTTGGTTGTAGTATCCTCAATTTCCCTGTAATAGTCCGGCATGATCCCATTCATATCAGGAACATAGGAAAAGCTTACGGCCGGGGTCATTACATGACGTATTGCCAATATCCTGGCATCCGGGTTTTTAAAAATGAACATTCCGTATATTTTGGGATTGAGAGACAAGCTTAACGAAGGCATTATACTTTGGGCATACCTGATCTGCTTGATCGTGTCGTTTACCAATCCGGAAACATATTTTGATTCGGTCGAATCATAATAATAGATAAAATGCTTTTCGATATAATTGGTATAAAGCATACCGATATATCTGATATTCGGTGATATATTGAAATTATTAAAAGGTTTGAAGTTTACTCCCAGCGGAATCGCATGCCGGAAACCGTTTGACATATCATTAAAGACCTCAGAGGTGAACAACAGTGAATCTTTTGTTTTAATACGGTTTTCCATCAATGCATTATACGAAAGATCGATATTATCATACCAATGATTTCCTGTCGAATTCTTTTTCTTAAACGGATAGATTCTGTTCATCGTAAAGGCCAGCTTGGGCAGGTTCAGATCCACCGATTTTGTCTGTGAATTCTGCGAATGGGAAAAACTTCCGGAAAAGTTAAAAGGGGTTCCCGGCCATATTTTAGAAAAAGAGATACTGGACTGTTTCGTATTGGTCAGATAGTCTGCCGCATCATAACTGTGATTCTTATCATACGAACTGGAACTAAGATTCACGGAAGCACGGAAAGTGCTGGTAGGATTGGCTTTTGGATCCTGATTATGAGACCATTTTATGGAATAATCCCTTTTAGAAGTATAGTTACCCAGGTCAAGGCTTCCCTGCACATTCTTATAGTAATTTACACTAAAATTTCCACCGAACTTGTATCTTTTTTTATAGTTGGAGCCGATCCTTACCCCCCAGGTACCGTTGGTATATATATCTCCGGTCACTGCCAGATCAAAATAATCGTTCAATGCAAAATAATATCCGCCGTTACGCAAATAAAATCCTCTGTTCCGCTCTTCTCCATACGTAGGGATAAGAATACCGGACGCATGGGTCTGTTTGACCGGGAAAAAGCCAAAAGGAACAGCTATGGGCAACGGAATATCAGCGATTACCATATAGGCCGGACCCGAAACGATCTCTTTCCCGGGAATTACCTTGGCCTTGGTCAAAGCTATATAATAATGGGGATGCGGCGCATCACAGGTGGTATATTTGGCCCCCTTGATGTCAAAAACACCGTTTTTCAGTTTTTTGGTAATGCCACTGTGCAGGAAACCACCCTCCTGTTCGGTTACCACCCCCTTGATATATCCCTTCTGCGACTTAAAGTTATAGCGCAGGGTATTAGACTCAAACTTTTCAGAACCCTGGCTGAAATTTGGTTTCCCTGTTATCTGACCGGTACTGTCGGGGAGGCCCTTGGCAAAAACTTCATTCTTACTGAAATCTATTTCGATATAGGCTGCCTTAAGTTCAATATCCTTATAGGTTACGTCCGCATCCCCATACAGGTAAGTTTTACGGGCATCCATGTCTATAATCATTGAATCTTTTGCCGTATAGGAGATCCGGGCATCAATCCGATTAGGTGATACCCGTTTTGTCGTATCAACCGTTTTTTGCAATGAGTCGGATATAGCAGTCGTATCCTGCGGAGCAGATAATGTATCGGACAACCTGATAATATCCGTATCCGGTTTTAGGTATTGAATATGAGGAGTTTCATTCTGAGAAAATAAATGAAAAGACAGTAATGTCAGCAGCCCAAAAAGAAAAATCTTTTTATGACAAAGGAATATACTATTTTTGTATGTCGAATGTTTAAATAACAAAGCGTTTAATGACATTTTTACAGCCACGGCAAAACTAACGAAATTCATTGAGATGAAAATGTCAGCACTAAATATTCTGTTTGGGTATCTGAACAGACAACGGAAAAAAAATTTTCTTGTTTTGCTGTTATTGGGGTTTTTCCCATTTGTTATGGGTCAAAATACAGGAGGGCCCAATTATAGAATAAAAACAGTGGTCATTGATCCGGGCCATGGAGGGAAAGACCCCGGTACCCTGGGGCAACATTGTAAGGAAAAGGATATTGCATTAAGAATTGCCCTGAAGCTGGGAAAATATATCCAGGAAAATATCAAGGATGTTAAGGTCATTTATACACGTAACAAGGATGTTTTTATCGAGCTGCATGAACGGGGTGATATTGCCAACAGAAACCATGCAGATCTGTTTATTTCCATACACTGCAACTCCAGTCCCAATAAGGCCATTTACGGAGCGGAGACCTATGTGATGGGACTCGACAAAGAGCAGCGGAATATGGAGGTAGCCCGGAAGGAAAATGCAGTGATCACCCTCGAAAGTGACTATACCAAACATTACGAGAAATTTGACAACACCCCCGAATCTTATATCATCTTTAACCTGATACAGAATACTTATCTTGACCAGAGTCTCGAGTTTGCCGACCTGGTCCAAAAACAATTCAGGAAAAGAGCGGGCCGCAAAGACCGTGGGGTTCGTCCTGCTCCTTTCCTGGTCCTTTGGAAAACCTCTATGCCCAGCGTTTTAATTGAGACCGGCTATCTGTCCAATCCCGGAGAAGAACGGTTCCTTATGTCAGATAACGGACAATCTATTATAGCCTCAGCTATTTACCGTGCTTTCAAAGAATATAAGAAGAAAATCGAAAGCCAAAGTAATTTTACCGTGGCATCCTCTCCTGATAACCAAATCTATTATAGTGTTCAAATACTGACTTCCCTGAAAAAAGTCCCGGAAAGCAATAAGAAATTAAAAAAATACAATCCGGTCATGGTGTTCCATGAAGGAAATAAATACAAATATGCGGTAGGACACTCTGCCTCCTATAATGAAATAAAAGATCTGCAGGAACAGGTCAGAGCTGATTTCCCGGATGCATTTGTCATAGCAGTTAAGAACAACAAGATCATCCCCTTACAGGAAGTACTAAAAAATAAAAAATAAAGTTATCTTTAAGTCAGGAACTTTTCCTAACCATTAGAAAAATAAAGGAAAAAATGAAACATTCAACCGAACTTAAAATAGGCATTATCATGACAGTTAGTATCGCTGTCTTTATCTGGTTGTTTAACTACATGAAAGGGTTGAACCTGCTGAAGCCCCTTAACTCCTATTATGTTGTTTACAACAAAATCAACGGTCTCCACGAGTCCAACCCGGTATATATTAACGGGTATAAGATCGGTCTGATCGATGAGATCAACTTTATGCCTGATGAATCGGGTCATTTGATCGTCAAGTTTACCATAGAAAAACCCTTTGATATCCCCAGGGGGTCCAAAGCTATAATTTACAGCTCAGATATTATGGGAACACAGGCCATCCGGCTTAAGTTGGGAAAATCTGACCAATATTATACCTCGGGAGATACGCTTCCCGGGGTAGTGGAAGGAAGCTTGCAGGAGCAGGTAAGTGCCGAAGTGCTTCCCATTAAAGTCAAGGCTGAGGAACTGATGTCCTCATTCGATTCGGTACTGGCTGTTATACAGATTACATTTAATGAGAATTTCAGAAATAATTTCAACAAGAGCTTCGAAGATATCCGTGCTTCGGTAAAACATCTGAAACGCACCTCCTATGCTGTTGATACGATCATTACCAATAAAAACGGACAATTTTTAACTACTATGTCCAATTTCCAGCAAATTTCCTATCTGTTAAAAAAAGACCTCACCAAGCTGGATTATATTCTGGACAATGTTTCCGATCTTAGTGATTCACTCTCGCGTTCAGAGATAAAATCCACCATAGATAATCTGAATACCACCCTTGCCGGCACCTCGGTCTTTTTTGATAATGTTAACAACGGAAAGGGCACCCTGGGCCAGTTAACCCGCAATGACAGCCTGTATCAGGCCCTTGTTCACCTGACACACCGGCTTGATACGCTCATCAATAATATCACGGAAAAACCCAAAAAATATATCCGTTTAAAAGTTTTTTGATCTTTTTCCCTCTTTCCCGGAAAAAAAGATTTGACCAAAACACCATTTTCTTTGATAAAAAAAATTTTTTTACGCTTGCTGAATACAATGCCGGCTTTAATTAATTCATATTAAAGCTTTCATTAACATTATATTAGCATCAATAACCCGTAAGA
>WFSC01000010.1 GCA_015486185.1 Bacteroidales bacterium
GATGAGAGCCCAGGGCCATGATCCATTTGCGTGGCGAATCATCCGCCTTTCCCAGGATCAACGGGGCAAAGGACTTTCCGTCTATCGTATCTTTTTTGGGTATTTTTGCACCCCCAAGTTCAGCAAATGTCGGCAGCATATCGGGAAAATCCACCAGGGCATCCGTTATCTTTCCCCGTGGTACGAGGTCCGGACAATTCACAATAAACGGAGCATTGATCCCATTCTCAGTAAGGTAGGTCTTTCCTCCCCTTACAGCCCACCCGTTCCGGTGACCAATTATGCTATGGGTCGTGCCGTTATCCGTTGTCCAGAACACAATCGTGTGATCTCTGATGCCCAGGCTGTCAAGGGCACCCATTAATTTTCCCAAAAGAAAATCCGCATACCGGACCATGGCTTTGTGTTTCTCCACTTTACCTGTCACATCCGGCTCGAGCGGCGTGGTGGTAAAAGGAACGTGTGTCAGGCACATGGGATAATAGATCATCATGGGCTTATCCTTATGCTTCTTCATAAAGTTGATTATGAAGCCGGTAAAAATGTCATCGCCAAATTTGCCTTTATAGGTTTTGCTGCCTTCTTTGGTATGGATATACGGATCCCAGTATCTTTTCTGACTGACTTTGATATTTCCACCTTCTCCTCCTGTCCACATACAATATTCATCAAAACCGTGTTGCACCATGATGTCAGGCTGTATCCTGAAATCGTTGATCTGCCATTTACCGGCTGCACAGGTAACATAACCGGCAGATTTCATAATTCTGGCAAAGGTGATGTATTTTTTTGGATCAAACTGGGCACCGTGACCCCACCGTGGAACATCATAGTGATTGATCCATCCGTTCCGCCAGGGATACTGGCCTGTTAATAAGGCCACCCTTGACGGAGTGCACTGCGGCATGGAATAGGCATTAATAAAACTCATGCCGGTGGCAGCCAGCTTATCTACATTTGGTGTCTGTAAATCCTCTGCACCATACGTGCTTACCCATTCTTTCCCCAGGTCATCAATGAGAATGAAAAGGATATTGGGCTGGGTGACCGGATGATCTTTCTTTGCCGTGGATGTACAGCCGGAGAAAAGTGTCAGGGACAATACAATCATCATAAGCAACAGAGAGTTCCTTATAAAAAATATATGGCGATGATAAAATCCCGGAAATGGGATGATACTCTGATCTATTTTCCTTTTCATATCTATTTCAAATTGTATAGTTTATGATACCGTTCCGATAAATTTTTCTTTATAGAAGGATCGTAAACCTTTTTGCTGAATAAGGTATCATATGCTCTGAGGTATTGAGATAATCCTTTGTTATCGTGTTGTTTCATATACTGATCAATGATATAGGGGTTATAATAAGGATTTATCCAGGGTATTTTTGCATGTACTTTATATTTCCATTGGTTCAGCATTTCTGACATGGTTGCGGTTTTCTCAGGAAAAGCTTTGGCCACATCTCTTCTTTCTTCCAGGTCAGTACGCAGGTTATACAATTCCACGTGGTTGTCTTCATAGAACCGGATCAGTTTCCAGTCCCCGGCTCTGACAATGGAAGCAGGTACGCCACCCTGATTACTGTAATGAGGATAATGCCAATAGATAACAGGTTGACCGGGAAGAGGCTTCCCCTCAAGCAACGGAACCAGACTCACCCCGTCTTTATGTTGTTCAGGCATCAATGGAAGGCCTGTCATTTGCAACAAAGTGGGATAAAAATCGGTGTTAACTACCGGAAAATGACAAACAGTTCCCTCCCTGATCACATCAGGCCATCTGATGATCAACGGAACCCGTATGCCTCCTTCATAAACCCATCCCTTACCGTAACGCAAAGGATAATTTGTTGTAGGAGAACCTTCTGCAGTTGACAACCCTCCGTTATCCGATGTAAATAGTATGATCGTATTATTAAATATGTCAAGTTTCTTTAAGGTGTTTATAATACGCCCGACATTCTCATCTACACTATATATTAAACCCGCATATACCGGATTAGACTGAACCATTCGTTCCTTCCAGCTAGAACGCTTTTGCATCCATGATGCATCCTTAACAAATTGTTGTAACGTATCTAATCCCATCCGGTGTGCTTTCTCCCTGAATTTCTCTATATATTCCTTTTTTGCCTCAATAGGTTGATGAACAGCATAAAATGACAAATCTGCAAAAAAAGGTTTCCTCATTTTTACTTGTTGCTTAATAAACCTGATAATTTCTGTTGTGAGCCGATCAGGGAGAAATTCTCCTTTGGGGCCGTCTGTCAGCCGGGGATTGTGATAGGGACTAAAATATCCTCCCATGCCATGAGCCCTCGGATTCCCGGCGGCCCAACCCCCGTAATTATAATCAAAGCCCTGATTCTTTGGCCAATATGCAGGGGATAACCCCAGGTGCCATTTCCCGGCAAAACAGGTGGCATAACCGGCATGTTTAAGTGCCTCGGCAATGGTTACCTGGTTGGTATCAAGATTCAGGGTAAAGGGCCGGGGCAATAATTTCTGATCCGGACGTGGTCCGGAACCGTTCTGTGAACCAATGATCCAGTCCGTAATGCCGGTATGAACCGGATATTGTCCGGTCATGATACTGGATCGTGACGGAGAGCATACCGTGCTGCTGGCATAGGCATCCGTGAACAGCATGCCCTGGGAAGCCAGTTTGTCAATGTTTGGTGTCTCATAAAAGGTGCTGCCGTAGCATCCCAGATCTTTCCAGCCCATATCATCCACCAGGATAAATACAATATTGGGCCGGGCTTTAGGAACTTTATTTTTTGCCCCGCAGGATGCAGAAGATACCAAGGCAATTA
>WFSC01000011.1 GCA_015486185.1 Bacteroidales bacterium
GGTAGGGATCAGCGGGGGGATCGACTCTTCAGTCTCTCTTGCCCTGACTGTAGAAGCCCTGGGAAATGACAATGTTCTAGGATTGATGCTTCCTGAAAAAGACTCTAGCCCGGAGAGTCTTACCCTTGCCCGGGAGCTGGCAGATAAATTCGGAGTGAGAACGGCCATTGAGGATATCACCGATGCTCTGGACGGGTTCGGATGTTACAGGAGAAGGGATGAGGCGATCCAAAGGGTTTTTGAAGAATATGACCCGAGGAGCCATAAAATGAAGATCGGCATAAAGCAAAATCCGATGAAAAACAGTCTGCCACCTGTTTTTTCCGTCACCATTGTGGATCAAAACGGGGAAGAAAAAAGCAAGCTGCTGCCCGTAAAAGAATATCTGCAGATCGTAGCTGCCTCCAATTTCAAACAAAGGAGCCGGATGTCCATGTTATATTACCATGCCGAAAAGAACTACTATGCGGTGATCGGCACCCCCAATAAACATGAAGTACAGCAAGGTTTTTTTGTGAAACACGGCGACGGGGGAGCCGATGTCATGCCCATTGCCAGTCTGTACAAAACACAGGTCTATCAACTGGCCCGTTATCTCGGGATCCCGGAAGAGATCATCCAAAGAACTCCTACCTCGGACACCTATTCTGCCGAACAGACCCAGGAAGAGTTTTTCTTCCAGTTGCCGTTCGAATTGCTCGACCTGATCTGGTATGGATGGGAAAATCATTACACCCCGGAAGAAGTGGCTGCAGCTTTGGGGAAAAGCAAAGAAGAAATTGAAAATGTCTATAAAAATTTCAACCGGAAAAAAGAAACAACCGCATACCTGAGAAAACATCCCATCGTTATTACACCGGAAATATAATCTTTAAAAAATGGATCCTATCCATTTAACCAGAAAAGAGATACTGGAGAAGATCGACACATGGCTGACCGCATGGAATGACCATCATTTGACAGGTGTTATGGCCTGGATGCATGATGATGTCATCTTTGAAAACTGGGACGGTGGTACTATCAAAGGCCATAATAATTTATACAAGGTATGGAAACTATGGTTCCAGGATCACGGGAATTTCCATTTCAAAAAAGAAGAGATCATCGTAGATGAAACAGAACAAAAATTTGTCTTTGCCTGGTCACTGACCTGGCCCTCCCGGGAACCGGGATATAAAGGACAAACAGAAAAGAGGAAAGGACTTGACATCATTCATCTTCAGGAAGGAAAGATCATTTCAAAACAGACCTATTCAAAAACATATCTGAATTTAGATGAGGATACTCACATCCTTCATATCTGCAAATAGATGAAAATATCCTTTATTTTCTGGCTTTTATGACACGGGTATTCCCGTTTTTATCCCTCACCTCCTCCACGTGATCATACAATTGTGTCTTTAAACACAGGTTCTTCACAAATTCACCCTGTCCCAGTCCCACTTCAAATGTCAGCCATCCTCCTTTTTTCAGATACACAGGAGCCTTGCGTATAAGCTCTGTTACGACTTTCAACCCCAGCATGCCCCCATTGAACGCCATATCAGGTTCATATTGCGATATCTCCTCAGCCATATCCGGAACCTTTGCATCTGAGATATAAGGAGGATTGCAGATGATCAGGTCCACCCGTTCTTCAAAACCCATCTCATGAAATGCATCCAATACACTTCCCTGATGTACCCGTACCCTCTCTTTCAGATCGTACATTTTAATGTTTTCGCCAGCCAGTTGCACCGCTTCCGGAGAAAGATCGGAAGCATAAATAACAACTTCCGGGACTTTCAGTGCCAAAGCCACCGCCAGATTGCCGGCACCACAACAAAGATCAAAAGCGGTTATCGTCTGATGCCCTTCTGCCTGAAACGATCCTAATATATTTAAAGCGGTATTCCCCAGAAGTTCTGTTTCCTTTCTCGGGATCAGAGCACTTTCGTTCGCGATCAGCTCAACTCCCATAAACTGTTGCCGTCCCGTGATATAGGCCAGGGGATATCCACTGATACGCTTATCAATAAGCTCCTGAAGCATTTCCATCTGTTCATCCGTCAATCCCGGTAATGCCTCGTAAACAGCTTTTTCTGCCGATAACCTTTTATCGGCAGCCAAAAGCCACAAAGCGGATAATGTTGATCCAACAGTTTCTTCCGGTTTATCCGGAAGAAATTCCAGGTTGTTTTCCAGTTTCCTGAATAACTCTTTGTACAGATCGCTATTTTTCATTCAAAGCAAGTTTTTTCAAAAGGAGTTTATCAATTTTCCGGTTCGCACTTTTGGGAAGATCTTCCATAAATATGATCTTTTGAGGGATCATAAAGCTTTCCAGATGACGGGAACAAAAGTGCTGGATATCCTTTTCCGTCAGATCATCCGATCGTCTGGAAACATAAGCCGTGATCACCTCCCCCATGATCTCGTCAGGGATCCCGATGATCGCACATTCTTTCACCTGTCTCTTATA
>WFSC01000012.1 GCA_015486185.1 Bacteroidales bacterium
CATTCCGGGCACCGGTATGGTACGTATTACGGCAAACGGAAAATATGGAGTGGCTGATAGTAAAGGGAAGATCATTCTTCCTGTAAGGTATGATAATATCGTATTAAAGGGGGATGCCTTCCTGGTTACGGAAAAACAAAAGAAAGGGATAATTGGTTTCAATGGGGGTGTTATTGTTCCCGTGATATATGATTCTATTGCATGGACAGGATACAGCTACCGGATTATGGAGAATGGGAAAACAGGCGTATATAGTCCGGATGGAGATATCATTGTGCCGGTTGAATACGATATTATCAAAAGAGAGGGGAATATTTACAAAGTAACGAAAGATGGCCATACGGGTATTATCGATAAGGATGGGGTCGTGATCATTTCACCTGAATATGACCTGGTGGTCAGGCAGGGTAATTATTATAAGGTTTCCCTGTCCGGCTTGTACGGGATCGCCCGCCTTGACGGGACGATGATCATTCAGCCAGAGTATGACAACATCTGGTGCTATAGAAATTATTGTCTGATCCTGGAAAATGGTAAAAAAGGGGTTATCACCACCGAAGGGGAGGTGGTCATCCCTGCCGAATACGATGATATCCGGCTGGATGGCAACAAGGTCATTGGCCTGAAAAACAATGAGTGGAAGAAGATCATGGAGATCGATCCCGGTATCATTCGTTAACGGTCAGGCACGACATTATTTTTCGGGCAAGAGTACCACCTGCAGATAATGATCTTCCGTGAAATACTTTTTGGCAGCGTTTCTGATATCTTCCGGTTTGACACTCTTGATGAGAGATGTGATCTCATCCTTTGTGTGCAATTTATCTTTATTGATCGAGTTGTCCATCAGTTTACTCAGCCAGTAACTGTTCTTTTCATTGTCGGTCTGTAACTCTCTGATCATGGTTTCTCTTGATTTTTCGAGGTTCTCGGAAGTCGGCAGATGGTCTTTCATATGGGTCATTTGCCTGAATACCGTGTTGATCAGATCTTTAACATTATCAGGGGCACATCCCCAGTTCACCAGAATGGTATATTCGGGCTTCGGATATTTATCGACGGATTTTTGTATCCCCACCCCATAGACTTTGCTTTTGCTTTCCCTCATGATCTCACGCAGCCGGATGTTCAGGATATTCAAGGTCATGTTGAAAATGATTCTGTTTTTAACATTCCAGTCAAATTGATCCTCCATCATGAGTGCCACCATGCTCTTTGGTTCGGATCCCTTATGAACCGTTGCTTTCGTAATGCCGTCAGGAAATTCCGGACTGACGTCCTTCCAGTAATCCTTTCTGTCAATGGCCGGCAGGCTGCCCAGATATTTTTGCACCAGAGGCAGGAGGCTGTCCACATCAAAACTGCCGACAAAGAAAAAGTTAAAACCCTCGGCATCGGCAAAACGATCTTTGTAAAAAGCAAGAATGTCGTTCAGATTCAGGCTATTGATCTGCTTCTCTGTGGGTATCTGAAAATAACGCGGGTTGTTTTTTGTAGATAATTTATATAAAGTATCAACAAAAACCATCTGTGGATTGGCTCTCAGGAAACGTATCTGTGAGGCCAGTTTCGATTGATAGGCGCGGAAAGCTTCTTCGTCTTTCCGGGGGTGGGTAAAATACAAATAGGTAAGCTGAAACATGGTCTTCAGATCTTTTTTGTTGCTTTGGCCGGAGAGGCCCTCCGTGAGCTGGTTGATCTGCGGGGAAACCGAAACTTTTTTCCCTGAAAGGAATTTATTCAGCTCTGTGGCGCTCATATCGCCGATACCGCATTGTTTAATGACCGACGGGGTTAACCGGGCCATGAAAGCTTTATCATCCGGTACCACTGAACTGCCACCATAATTGTAAGAGTCCATCAGTATCTCATCATTTTTGAAAGTAGTGGGTTTCATGATCACGTTTACTCCGTTGCTCAGTTTGACCTCAGTATATCCAAATGTTGTGTTTTTTTCCTTACTGATAATTTTGGCGCCGGGCAATGATTCCGTGATCAACCGGCCGGATACTTTTTGGTCAACATAAGCGGTTACCGGAGCAACAAGGGCCGTTTTGTATGCGATCAGCAGTTGGGTGGTGTCGGGAACAACGTTGTCTTTTTTATCAGGTCCCGTAACGAGGATCTCAACATTCTTTTTTGTAAGCAAAGTATCCGTAATGTAGTTAAGTTCTTTCAGTGTGATCGCCGGCAGGATCTTTTTTACCAGGGCATATTCATTTTCTATGCCCGGGAAGGCTTCCTGTTCTAAAAAGTTTCTTACATATTCGTCAACATAACTTGATGAGTTGGTTTTATTCTTTTCATTGAGCATATTTTCATAATTACTGAGAATGTCAGCTTTCTGTCGTTTTAGTTCTCCGGGTGTGAAACCGAATTTTTTGATACGCATGTTTTCCTCGATCAGAGTAGTCAGCGTTTCCGTGATCTTGTTGGTTTTAGGCATGGCAACAACCTGCCAGGCATCTTTGGTTCGTACCAGGAAACCACCGTAGCCGCAACCGGCATACATGAAAGGAGCATCTGGTTTCTGAGCAATTTCATAGAAACGATCGTTAAGCATCCCGGAAATAAGTGACATCTCCAGGGAACGTTTATAATCGTTGGTGGTGACCAGGTGCGTTTTGGGGTGTTTCCAGAAAACAGCCACCTGATTGTTCGTGGCTTCTTTGTCAGTAGCTACAGCTATGATGGGTTTATTGTTGTCGGGTAACCCATATACCTTCCGTATCCTTTCAGGTTTTGGATCTTTTATAGGGCTAAAATGTTTTTTGATCTGTTTTTCCGCATATGCAGGGTCAATGTCTCCTACCACGATGACAGCCATCAGATCGGGACGGTACCAGTCATGATAAAACCTTTTCAACGTGGCGTATTTACAGTGCATGACGATGTCCATTTTTCCGATAGGAAGCCTTTCCGCGTACCGGGAGCCCCTGAAAAGTACCGGGAAATATTTTTTTTGCATACGGTCCTGAGCACCCAGACCAAGTCTCCATTCTTCATGGATCACGCCTCTTTCTTTGTCTATCTCCTTATGGTTGAAAAGCAGATTATGAGCCCAGTCTTCCAAAATCAGAAAGGCTGAATCCAGCAATCCCTGTCTGTCGGAAGGAATTTGGAATTGATACACCGTTTCATCAAAAGAAGTGTGAGCATTCAGATCAGCGCCAAAACGCATCCCTGATTCTTCCAGAAAGTCCACCAACTGGTTTTTATTGAAATGTTTGCTTCCGTTAAAAGCCATATGTTCACAAAAATGGGCCAGTCCCTGTTGGTCATTGTCTTCAAGGATCGAACCGGCGTTGACCACCAGCCGGAATTCCACCCGGTCTTTCGGCTTTTCGTTGTGCCGGATATAATATTTCAACCCGTTTTTAAGGGTGCCGGTATGAACATCCGGGTCCTGAGGAAGCTTTTGACTGCTTGCAGAAGAAAGTAAGGAAAAAGCAAGAATGGAAATGATCAACAATCGGAATGATATGGTTCTCATGACAAAAAAATTAAGATTTGAAAAATAAAGCTAAAGATAAAAACATTTTTTGTAGTACCCTATGATGTAAAACAGGAATTATCCCGGCCGGGATAAGGGCATTTGCAGAACACTCGTACATACTAATCTTTCGTATCCCGGGCAGGTATTTCCGAATGGCTGTAATGCCTGTATTCTATCCCCTTTTAAAAATTATGATCCCGCTGATGCCGTGGACAAGGAGAAAAGAAAACGCGATTAAAGGGAGCCAGTTATCACCGATCAGGTGTCCGTTGACAGTCTTACCGGAAAGATACCAGATCACTACGGCTGCAGCTAATGTCAGGGCTGCTGTTATATTCCCGGTTTTATAAAATAACTGAAGCTCCCTTTCATCAGGTTTCTTCTTTTTGAACAACGGATAGAAAACAAACAATGCTAAAACAGAAAGCCCGGCATTGCCGAAAATAATTACGGCAATGAGGCCCAGAATGCCAATCGACAGATCAAAGAAAAATCTTTTGTTCATTTTTTTACCTCCTTATTATTTTAAATGAAAGATATCTTCGACTTTACATTCGAAAAAAGCGGCAAGCTTCAATGCCAGCTTTACCGACGGATTGAATTTTCCCTGTTCGATGGCTATGATCGTTTGACGGGAAACCTCCACTTTCTCTGCCAGTTCCGCCTGAGTGATCCCTCCTTTCTTTGCTCTGAGGATCTTAAGATCATTTTCGAGAATGTCCTGCATAGTTTTTTTCTTACAAATGTATATAATGATTTACAAAATGTCAAGTATTATATACATTTATTTTATAATTTTTAATTATATCCGGATTGCCGGTAAAAAA
>WFSC01000013.1 GCA_015486185.1 Bacteroidales bacterium
GAATCATTTACGCTGATATCCGTGAAATAAATATCTTCCGTCTCGCCATTGTCCTGTGTGTATTTGTAAAGGCCGGCTCCAAAATATTTTTTACGGGAAAAAATATTCACTCTGGCAGAATCCAGGGAGTAGGTACCGGCAGCAACTATTTTTGCATCTGATAACTCTTCTAGGTTTCCATTCGGCTTGATGCGCACAGTCATACCATTGGGGTAGATCAGGGCGTCTGCCACCTCTAGGAATTCGGTATGGATAGCCGTGATCGTTTCGTTGGTCAGATCATATTGGGCAGAGTCGGTGTAGAATCCCAGGGTATCTGTTTTTGGATTCATGGAAATAAAAGTTGGCATTTTTACCCATTTGCCGGTAATGGCAAAGGGATCATTTCCGAGCAGATACGGATCGTCAGTGGTTTTGTTATTGACAAGAAATATCTGTTTGTTGGCAAAATCAAAGGTGAAGGCATCCAGGGATGTTATCCATTGTATATCCGGAAAATTGATGTGAAAGGTATCAACAAGGCATTCGAAATCGGCTGTTCGTCCGGTTATATCAACATTGGTTCTTAAAGATTTCGCATCTAATTTATTTTCCATATCGGGTGTAGTACCGGGGAGAACAAAATGAGCCGTATCTGCCTCGAAATGGTTATCTGTGAGTAGAAAACGGTTGGATGAAACGACAGAACCGGAGAAATTGATACGGCCGTCAGCTTCCAGATAGTCGGGAGTGAGTGTCATATTTCCATCCAGTTTATATTGATCATTGAACAGAGTTGCTTCCGTAGATTTTTTGTAGATATGGAACTTGTCATCACGGGGCAGCCATAGGATACGTACATCCTGTGTTTTTACATCCGGATAACGGGTACCCTCATGTGTGGCGGTGATGGCAAGATCATGTGCATCTGTGGTCATGGAATCCGGGAAAAATGAAAATTTATCGGAACGTACTGTGGCTGTCAGATAAGTCAGCTTTCCTGCTCCTTCCAAACCCATATTACTTAACTCTACCTTATTGTAATATCTTCCTTTGCCATCGTAAACGGCAATCCCGTTTTCAGGAACATCAGATACAAATCCCAGTGAGTTATCAGGCTGTACCACCAGTTTCTGAGGTATTGAAGGGAAAATCTTTCCGCTGATAAAATCCCCTTTGAACGAAAGATCTTCCTTGTGCAGATTGTTCAGTGAATACAGGGTGAAGGGGCGGATGACAAAATAGAAATCCTTCCGTGTATAAATACTGTCATATACCGAAGCTTTATCATAAAAAACGAAAGAACTGTCGGTACTTTGAAAATAAGGGTATTTATCATAATGTTTCAGCCCTGATTTGTTATCCGGTTTATCTATAAACACGGAACCGGTTACTACTTCAAGGGTGTTTTTTATTTTTTCTGCAACGGGGCGGCCAAGGTTATCCGTTGAATCGCCAAAAGCCGTAAGACGCATGGAATCGATTTGGTACAAATCTATTTTAAAAGTATCATAGTTGAAAAAGAAATTCTTTCCGTTCAGTATGCTCATGCCGGCCTGTATTTCACCATCGAAACTGAAACTCCGGTTTCTGTGCATAACGATCCGGTGTTGTGCCGGGTAGATGGCAACATTTTGTGAATCACTAAGAAAAATAGTAGGTACGCCATTTATGGTCATGTTAAAGTTATGCAGATCAATAACTGCGTTATCAACAGGGGCCCGGGTGCGTGATAAAAAGTACATGACATCGTAGTCGATCTTTCCGGCAAAAGCATCCAGATAATCATACAGCTCTTTTTTCAGTTTGACTTCTCCTGTTTCGGGATTATAGAAAACAAAACCCTGTACAGCGAGTTGAACGATCAGCCGGCGTACCTGATATTCGGGCTTGTGCATCCATTTGGCCAGTTCTTCCACGGGAAAATCATCGGAATAATACCAGTCAGCAAATTTCTTCAGCATATATAGCGGATGTTGTTCCGCCATTCCCTGCATCTTGAAATAGGCTTTTGCACTAAAAAAGTTAGTGGACCAGAAGTATCCCTCGCCGATAGTTGTACCACGCAGGCGGGTAAACAAAGCAACGGGTTTATCCGTCTTCCACACAAAACGGTTGGCCTGAATGTTTAGCTTGTGATAGGTATCGTAATAGGGACTTTTGGTCATCATATTGTCCGTTTGGTACAGGGATACTTCCCTGGCCGGGTTGTTATAGCTAAAGGCTATGTTTGGGTGATACACCGAGTCTTTGTCCATGTAAAAAGAAATGGCCGTTTCCCGTCCCGATGCCCTGTCTTTGTGAATGGCAAAAAACAATGATCTTACTTTTAGTTGTAAGGTGTCATTCCTGTAAAAAGACATAACAGCCTGATGATTAACATCGCCTGTGCCGTTAATTACGGCTCCCTGCATGGAAAATCCGCCCTCGTAATCCACATGCGGATACAAATTTCTGATCATAAAACGTTTTACATAGGAATCAAATTTAGGATAAGTGGCCCGTGCAGGTGTTGATATATGACTGGTTTTATCATCAAAAGTACCCAGAATGGGTTTCTGAAAATAGGATCTGTTGATAAATGAGACGCTATCGACATGATATCCGTCTTTCAGAAGGTTTAGCCTATAAGGCGGTAGTATAGCGAAAACAGAGTCTCTGGGATATCCTGCCCTTTCCCAGGTCACCTTGCCTGACTTACCATACCAAAGGGCATTATACGGATAATATTTTCCCGCTGTTTCCAGGATCATTATACTGTCACGTTGTGCATGACAGGTTAAGGTTGTCTTGTCAACCTGTATATAAAAACCTTTGTCATAGTGGAACTGAAAATTAACAGGATCTGTTTTCCAGCTCAGAGCACGGGTGTGGATCAGCTCGAAAGAACGCAGGAACGATAAAACCCCGGATAAGTATCTTTGTATATAGCGCATCTGTGAGCGCCTGTTGTCAAGAAGATCGTTCAATCCCTTTTCCCAGGCATCGAAAAAAGAAGCTTCTGCCTTTTTATCATTGAGCAACAGGATGGTTTCCACATAATCTGTAAAAAGCGGAACCTGCCGGGCCCTGCGGCTTTTCATACGGTTCAGGGAATACAGGATCAAGTCTCTTTTTTCAGGAGATACTATGGCAGAATCGGAAGAGACCATCCCGATGAAACGGGTAATACTTTGCCGTTGCTGGTCAGTGAGGTGGCTTAAAGACATGAAAGACTGAAAGGATGAGGCAAAGCCGGCAGTGTCTTTTGGAAAAGGTTTAATGGATTGTGCCCGAGCATGCAATGCCGGAACGGATAATATAAAAACCCAAAAAAGAAGGCGAAGAGCAAGTTTCGGTTTATAATACGGGATCAGCATATGAAAGAATGCATTACACAATAATATTCTCCGGTTAAAGATAAAAACTGTCAGCGGGAATAAAAAATAAAATTTTTGATCGAAGTTTCCCGCCGTTACAAAATGATATCGTTATGTTATTATTTGCCTGCCTCCCGGCAATCTTGTGACAAAGTTGAAAAAATATATGCCTGCAATCAACTGTTAAACAGATTGTTGCATGGCTTTAAAAAAAATCTACGTAGTTCCCTACGTAGATTTTTTATATACAAGTAATGCAAATCTGTCACATATAAGTTACACTGATTGGATAATGGCGTAAAAGTCACCGGCTTTAAGGGAGGCACCACCGATCAGTCCTCCGTCAACATCTTTATTGGAAAAGAGTTCTTTTGCATTGGAAGGCTTGCAACTACCGCCATACAGGATGGTAATGTTTTCCGCAACCTGTTCTCCGTATCTGTCTGTGACCAGTTGGCGTATGTAAGCGTGCATTTCCTGTGCCTGTTCCGGAGAGGCAGTTACGCCGGTACCGATGGCCCAGACGGGTTCGTAAGCAATAATGATTTTACTGAATTCTTCTTCGGAGAGAAAAAACAGGGCGTCGGATATTTGGCTTTTAACCACCTCGAAATGCTGATTGGCATTGCGCTGGTCCAGCACTTCTCCGCAACAATAAATGGGATTAAGCTGATTCTC
The DNA here is from genome assembly GCA_015486185.1 of Bacteroidales bacterium. GTDB lineage: Bacteria > Bacteroidota > Bacteroidia > Bacteroidales > VadinHA17 > DRPN01. Next base: position 4,017 of record WFSC01000013.1, read on the forward strand.
AAGGGCGAGTTCGATTTTTTTCTTCAGGATAGCATTGGTCTCTCCGTAGTATTTACGGCGTTCGGAATGTCCTATGATCACATATTCTGCCCCTGTGGATTTAACCATAGCTGCAGAAATTTCTCCGGTATAGGCACCTGTGGGTTCGGAGGCACAGTTCTGTGCCGAAAGATGGACACGTTTCGTGTTGATCCGTTTGCTCAATTCGGCAAGATGAATATACGGGGGGGCTATAATAACTTCCGTATTATCGGGTACACCCTGAGCTACCAGCTTGTCAACTTCTTCAGCCAGTTGGATTCCCTCATCCAGGGTCTTGTTCATTTTCCAGTTTCCGGCAACAATATTTTTTCTCATGATGATATTTTTTATTGTTTGATTAATTAAGCCTCAAAAATATAAAGAAACGCGGATTTAGCAATAGTTCATAGTTCATAGTTCATAGTTCGTGGTTCGTGGTTCATATTTTTTCGGGTTGGGTGTTGACGAAAGCAGGGTGTAAGCCAAAGTGGCTAGTAATATAAAACCCAGAATCAGTGCGGCGGTCAGACGAAGATCTGACTTTTTTTGTATCAGGGTAACTTGCCGTGATAGCAGATCCTTATCGAGTTGTTCGGGAGGAGGTATATCATGATAATGCCATTTTCCAAGGATGGTGCCTTTATAAAGAAGTAATAAACCGGGATTGGATCGAATAATGGTCTTACAGGTGGTTTCATCCGTACTGCAGAAATTGAAAGAGAATCCCTGTTGCATAAGGTGATCCGTTTCCTCTTTCCCGGAAGGGGTCAGTACGTAAAAGCCGTATCCCTTATCCGGAGCAAACATGGCCAGCTTCCAGGCTTTTTGCAATCCTTTCCGGCTGGCTTTGCCCAGGTCTGAAGATACCAGCAGGAAGGTAAAATGAGAGCTGTCTGATAATACAAGATCAGTAATGTCCGTTCCATCCTGTCTGATAATATTGAAGTCATGAACAGGAGGGATGTATCCCCGTCTGATAAGTACACTTTTCTGATCGATAAACTTCCAGGTACTGTCTTTCCAGGGGTAATTATCCATAGAAAATTCTTTTCTGATGCCGTTCTTTTCATAGATCAGGGTGGTCCGGTATTGATCCCGGGGAGCTCCTTCCGGAATGATCATTTTACCAGGAATATACGTACCGATTTTATACGGACGGAAATCAAAAACAGGAAGATGGTTATAGCTGTAAACGGAAAGTACCATAAAGAAGCCAAAATATAAGAGCAGAAGTATCCATTGCGAAACAGAAGATAACCGGCTGGTAAGATGTTTCCTGTCCAAAAACAGATACAGGGCAATAGCCAGCAATATCAGGTTTTTATAGAAGGTTTGCCAGTTGGTCAATACAATCGCATCGCCAAAACATCCACAATCCTTTACCGGATTGAACAGGGCCAGGATAAAGGTTAACGGGGTGAAAAAGCACATAAACAGAAAAAAACCCCAGGCGCCAATACGTGGTTTGATATTAAAAAACAATGAAACTCCGATCAGGAATTCAGTGGCCGGAAATAAAAAAGCAAGGGGAAAGGCCAGAAAATGCAGAAAATCAAGATGGAAAGCCTGGAAATAGTCTTCGAATTTTATAGCCGACCCGGTCAGATCAATCCCTTTGACAAAACCGGAGAAGATAAAGACGGCTCCGGCAAGTATTCTGGCGATAAACCTGATGATCTTCATGTTTACATAAATTGGAATTCAGTGGAAAATAAGTAAAAGACTGCCTTAAGAAAAACGACTTTTGTCAGGTATTGTCAATATGATGCAGGATAAGGCAGGGAGAGATACTGATATTCATTTTGTTCGTTTTGTCGGAATGCTTATGGAAAATGATCATATTAGGATTATATTTGTTTGTTATTACAACCTGAGAAGATGAAAAAAATATTTATACTTTTATTGGTATCCTGCGGTTTTGGCTTTTTCCCCGGTTCCCTGGCCCAGGATCTTTCTGTTTTGAATGATTCCCCGGCCATACATTAC
>WFSC01000014.1 GCA_015486185.1 Bacteroidales bacterium
ACATTATGTGAACATAAAATAAAGATGGTCTGCTTTGTGTTTAACTCCTTCCCCGGCCCTCCCCCTATGAGGGGGAGGGAGTCTTCCCCATTGCCTTTTCTTACCGATGGCAGGAGGGGGTAAACATTTTTTATCGGACACTGCTGCTCCCTTTATTGTTTATGGCAGGCTTTTTGCTAACTTTATGCTCAGCTAAACCATTAAATAAAAGATCTATGAAAAAAAGAAAATTTCTTGTTTATGCCTTATTTTTGATACTCACTCCTTTTCTGACCGGATGCGGATACAATAAAATGGTCTCCCTCGACGAAAAAGTAAAAGCGCAATGGTCACAGGTGGAAAATGTCTATCAGCGCCGTGCCGATCTGATCCCCAACCTGGTAAATACGGTCAAGGGATACGCCAATTTTGAGAAATCCACATTGACACAGGTTATTGAAGCCCGTGCAAAAGCGACCTCTGTACAAATCAATCCCGATAAACTGGATCCCCAATCCATTCAGAAATTCCAGGCAGCCCAGGATCAATTAAGCTCTGCCCTTTCACGCCTGATGGTCGTCGTTGAAAGATACCCTGATCTGAAAGCCAACCAGAACTTTCTGGAATTACAGGCCCAACTGGAAGGAACGGAGAACAGGATCGCTACCGAAAGACGAAGGTTTAACGAGGCAACCCGGGAATACAATACCTATATCCGGAAATTCCCGCAATTACTGTTTGCCAAAATGTTCGGATTTAAGGAAAAAGGATATTTCAAAGCAGAGGAAAAAGCAAAAGAAGTTCCTAAAGTCCAGTTCTGATAAGACATACTTACGGAATGTAAAACAGCACTTCAATAAAAAGCTGAATAAAATGAAACCATCGGAATTCTTTTCTGAAGAAGAAAAACAAAAGATCGTGCAGGCCGTTGAGGAAGCTGAAAAAGATACTTCCGGAGAGATACGTGTCCATATAGAAAAAGATTGTAAAACAGATGTTCTCGATCGTGCAGCTTACATCTTCAAAAAGCTGAAAATGCACAAAACAAAGCTGAGAAACGGCGTTTTGTTTTACCTGGCTTTGGAAGATCATAAATTTGCTATCCTGGGCGATGCCGGGATAAATAAAGTTACTCCCGATAATTTCTGGGAAGATATCAAAGAATCCATGCTTTCTTATTTCAGGGAAGGAAAATTTGCTGACGGACTCGTAAAAGGGATCCGGATGGCAGGAGAAAAACTGAAAGAACATTTTCCTTATCAAAAAGATGACATAAACGAATTATCCGATGAAATATCATTCGGTGATAAAATGAAGGAGGACCGTTCATGAAAAGCTTCAGGCCAGTTTCACTGACTTTTATTTTAACCTTGCTCATTTGGGGAACGATTTGGGCACAGACACAGGATTTCCCTGAACGACCTAATCCGCCCAGACTGGTAAACGATTATGCCGGATTTCTTAAACCCGACGAAATAGCCAGACTGGAAACCAAACTGGACACCTTCGCAAGGAGTACGTCCACCCAGATCGCTATCGCGATAATACCTGATCTTCACGGATATGAAATATCCGACTATGCTACCCGGCTGGCTGAGAAATGGGGCATCGGACAAAAGGGCAAAAACAATGGGATCCTGATCCTTGTCAAGCCTAAAACGGGCCGGGAAAAGGGAGAGGTTTTTATTGCTACAGGATATGGGATGGAAGGCGCTGTGCCGGATGCCATCGCCAAGAGGATCGTTGAGTTCGAGATCATCCCCGCATTTAAAAAAGGACGTTACTTTACCGGATTGGATAAGGCTACTACCCGTTTAATGGACCTTACCCGCGGAGAATATACCGCAGAACAATATTATCAGGCTACCCGCAAAAAGGAAAGTACAGGCGGCACCATAGCAGGTATCATTATGCTGTTACTGTTCTTTTTTATTTTCTTCGGAAATGCAAAAAGATCCCGACATACCGCCCTCGGAAGGAATATCCCTTTCTGGACCTTGCTTTTTATGGGTGGTTCGGCCGGCCGTTTCAACAGTGGAAGTTTTAACGACTTTTCATCAGGCAGCGGAGGTTTTGGTGGAGGTTTCGGCGGCTTCGGCGGAGGTAGCTTCGGTGGGGGCGGAGCAGGTGGAAGCTGGTGAATGGAACGATGATCGTTGATCGTTGATCGATGAACAAGGAAGGTTGATTGATAAACGATGAACAGTGAAGACTAAAGCACAACATTTATAAATTATTGTATTTTAATAACTTTTATTTCTCCGGGGAATAAATAATAGTACCTTTGTGCCTCATTATTAAAAATAAATCCATTGAATTTTGACGTAATGGGCTTATCGCCCGAATTAATGATGGGTATTAAAGAGCTGGGATTTATATATCCCACCCCCATCCAGGAAAAGATCATACCCCTTGTATTCAACACAAGTAATGATATTATAGGTTTGGCTCAAACAGGTACCGGAAAAACAGCAGCCTTCGGGTTACCGGTCATTGAAGAAACAAATACAGAAGACCGCTCCGTTCAAACATTAGTGCTGGCTCCTACCCGGGAGCTTTGCATTCAGATATCAAAAGATTTGCAGCACTTTTCCAAATACATGGTAGATCTGCAGGTTGTCCCCGTTTATGGCGGCGCCAGTATTGAGACGCAGATACGTTCCCTGAAAAAGGGGGCTCAGATTGCTGTCGCTACCCCGGGCAGGTTGCTTGATTTGCTGAACCGTAAAGTCATACACATCGGAAAAGTCAGGTATGTGATCCTGGACGAAGCAGACGAAATGCTGAATATGGGCTTTAGGGATGAACTGGACAAAATACTGGAAAGAACACCGGAAACAAAAAGAACCTTGTTGTTCTCGGCAACCATGCCGGCCGGAGTAGCACATATTGCCAAGAATTATATGCATCTTCCTGAAAAAATAACCGTTGGTAAACAAAATATCGGCGCAGACAATATCCGCCATATTTATTACCAGGTAAATACCCGTGACCGTTATCCGGCACTTAAAAGGATCATGGATATGAATCCCGATATTTATGGTATCGTTTTCTGCCGTACCAGAAGGGAAACCAAAGAAGTAGCCGACAAACTAATGAAAGACGGTTACAATGCCGATGCCCTGCATGGAGATCTTTCGCAGGCACAACGTGACCATGTAATGAACCGCTTCCGGGAAAGATCATTGCAAATGCTGGTAGCAACCGACGTGGCAGCACGTGGTATCGACGTAAATGAAATATCCCATATAATCAATTATAATCTTCCGGATGAATCTGATATTTATACCCACAGAAGTGGTCGTACCGGCCGGGCAGGAAAATCCGGCACATCTATCGTGATCTGCACCCACCGGGAAAGAAACCGCATCCCACAGATCGAAAAAATCATCCAGAAGAAATTCGAATATCTACCGGTACCCACCGGTACGGAAATTTGTAAAAAACAACTCTTCCGCTTAATAGACCGGATGGAAAAAGTAGAGGTAGATGAAGAACAAATTGCACCTTTCATGGATACGGTTATCAAAAAACTGGAATGGATGACCAAAGAAGAAATCATTAAACATTTTGTTTCTCTCGAATTTAATCGTTTTCTGGATTATTACAAAGAGGCACGCGATCTTAATGATAAGGATAAAGAACATGCTGCACCGACAAGCAGGAAAAACGGTAGCAAGAAATATGCGCGCTTTTTTATCAACATAGGGAAAAAAGACGGAATTGAACCCCGGGATATTATTGGAATGATCAATGATCTCTCACAAAACAGAAATATCAACATCGGAGCAATTGATCTGAAAGGCAGCTTTTCCTTTTTTGAGGTTGAAAAAGATTATACCCATAAGATCCTCAATTCGTTCAGGGACCAGTACCATAAAAGTCGAAAACTGATTGTTGAACTAGCAGAAAAAGATACACATACCCTAAAGAAAAAGAAAAAGACTAAGAAGAGCCTTGTATAACCGGTTGCCGTCGTATTACTACAGTGCCTATTTTTTCTCCCACGTGAACGGAAGTTTCCAGACCATTGGATGAATTTATCATCAGGTCACGATCAATCTTCAGCACATGCGGTTTAAAAAGAAGTACAATGGATGAGCCACCAAACTTGAAATATCCTTTTTCTGCGCCTTTCACTGCCTGTCTGCCATGATAGGTTTGTATAACAGACCCAACCATGGCTGCTCCCACCTCCACCATAACGATCGTATCAAAACGCGCGGTTGCGATCACAGCATAATCACGCCTGTTCTCGCAGAAGATCCTGGCATTCTTCCTTAACGCAATCGGGTTGACGGAGTAATAAAAACCTTTTACAGGAACCTGAGAAAGAACGCTCCCGTCCAGGGGAAAATGGAAACGGTGATAATCCGTAGGGGCCAGCCTGACAACCACCATCGAACCATGAACGTATTTCCGGGCAATCAGCGAATCCCGTAAAAAAGAATAGAGATCGAAGCGAAATCCCTTGATAATAAAATCCTGATTATACACATCAGAATACGCCAACAGCTTTCCGTCTCCCGGAGAAACCAATGCCACAGGGTTTCTGTCCACCGGCCGGGCCGAAGGCTTTAACTTCCTGGTAAAAAAGTCATTAAATGTCTTATAATCCTGTTTTATGCAAATACTGGTGTCAATATGATATTCCCTGATAAAAGGGGCAATCTTCCTCTTTGAGCGGGGAGAATCCATCATCCTGCCATAAAGAGAGGAAACAAACTTTCTTTTGACCACCGATTCAAGTGCCAGCTCACCGGCGGGATTACCATAGAGCCACAACAACCATTTCTCTGCCGGTATCTGTTCAGTTACAATATTGCCGGTCTGCCTGTCAACATACTGTACCGGAGGATATTTCCGGGGGGTATATACGATCACAACCAATAAAATAACTGCCCCGAACAAATACGCCAGCCTCCTGTTCATCACATTGTTATTATCTGAACGTAAAAATGCAATTTTTTCCCTTACCTGAGAAATGAATATGGATCAAAGGACCAGGTTCTCATCAAAATTTTCAAGATACGTAGCCACCCTTTCGATAAACATGCCGCCAAGGGCTCCGTCGATCACCCGGTGATCATAGGTCAGGGAAAGCACCATGATATGCCTGACGGCAATGGCATCACCCTGCAGTGTTTCAATGACGGCAGGTTTTTTCAGTATAGCACCAATTCCAAGGATGGCAGCTTCCGGCTGATTGATTATAGGTGTCCCTGTAAGATTCCGGAAGCTGCCGAAGTTGGTAATGGTAAACGTTCCTCCCTGTATCTCTGCCGGTTGCAGTTTGTTTTTCCGTGCCCTTTCTGCCAGGTCATTCACCGCCTTTACCAGCCCCAGAAGATTCTTCTGATCCGCATTCCTGATGACGGGGACGATCAGATTTCCATTGGGTAAGGCCGTAGCCATGCCAATATGTATGTGTTTTTTTCTGATGATATGTGTTCCGTCAACAGAAACATTTACCATGGGGAAATCACGCAAAGCCATTGCTGCAGCCTGTATGAAAACAGGCGTATAGGTAATTTTCTGCCCTTCCCTCTGCAAAAAATCATTTTTGATCCTTTCTCTCCAGCGAACAAGGCTTGTCACATCAGCTTCTATAAATGAAGTTACATGGGGAGAAGTCTGTTTTGAATGAACCATATGTTCCGCAATGATCCTCCGGACACGATCCATCTCAATAACTTCCTCATCCTCCGTCTCTTTAATAACATTCCCTGCCTTTTTCACCGGTTCTCTGACTTTTTCTCCCGTCTTTGGCTCAAGGACCGGTTTTTTCTCCTTTTTTTGACCGGCCGGACGACTGGATCCTCCTTTTTTCTTTTCCAGCCGGATCATCACATCATCTTTTGTAATTCTCCCGTCAATCCCCGTTCCTTCGATTTCATCCAGTTCGTCATAAG
>WFSC01000015.1 GCA_015486185.1 Bacteroidales bacterium
GTTCATTCACTGGGGCCCTGTTACCTTGCGTGGCACCGAGATCGGATGGTCACGCGGCACCCTGGTACCAAAAAATGATTATGATTCGCTGTACAAAGAATTTGACCCTGTACTTTTTGATGCGGCTGAATGGGTACATATTGCCAAAAAAGCAGGCATGAAGTATATGGTATTGGTCACCAAACATCATGACGGATTCTGTTTATGGCCGTCGGATTATACTGATTATGATATAGCTTCAACGCCTTACGGAAAGGATATTGTAAAACAACTGGCTGATGAATGCAAAAAACAGGGCATTCTTTTTGGCACCTACTATTCAATCCTTGATTGGTACAATCCGTACTACCCGGGAAACCATGGCAATCCGCCGAAAGATATTTCCCATGCCGACATGACAAAATATATCCGGTATCTTTATCATCAGGTAGATGAACTGGTCAATACCTATCACACCAATATTCTCTGGTTTGACGGACAATGGGAAAAACCATGGACCCATGAAGAAGGGATGAAACTATACGCCCATCTGCGCAAACTAAAAGACGATCTGCTTATTAACAACAGGGTGGATAAGGGAAAAAACAACAAGGAGGGAAAAAGTGGAAAGTATGCCGGTGATTTTCTTACCCCCGAGCAAAAGATCGGCTCATTTGATCTGGTCAACCCCTGGGAATCCTGTATTACCATCGCCACCCAATGGTCATGGAAACCGAACGACAAAGTCAAAAGTACCGGCGAATTGATTCGTACCCTTGCCCGGACAGCCGGTGGAAATGGCAACTTATTACTCAACGTCAGTCCGATGTTGGATGGCCGGATCGAACGGCGGCAGATCAAACGATTGGAAGAAGTCGGTGCCTGGCTGGATAAATACGGAGAATCCATTTATGGCACTACAGGCGGACCTTACATCCCCCAGAAACTTATGGTTTCAACCCGTAAGGGAAACCGCATTTACCTGCACCTGTTAACACAAAAAGGCGGAGTATTGACTCTCCTTCCTCCCGGTTCTGTCAGGATCAAAAATGTTAAATTATTGAATGGCCGGTCGCTGATCTATCAGCAAAAAGGAAAAACCCTGTCAATCAACCTGCCGGAATATCTTCCGGATCCTTATGATAATGTGGTCGTGCTGGAACTGAATAAACCGGCAACGAAGATCCATCCTATTGATACGGGGAAAAGAAAGTAAGAAGGCAGATGTCAAAAGGCAGAAATGGCACAGGGCTCAGAGCACAGGATACAAGAAAATTTCAATAGCTAAAATTCCAAATTCCAAATAATATCCAATGACCAACTTTCAATAACCAAACAGGATTCAAAAATACAAACCAAAGTCACTATAATATTGTTTTATTCATTGAGTTTTATAATTTGATCCCTAATCCTCTAAACCTTAATCCCTTAAACTCTAACCCTTTAAACCAATTCGCTTTATCGCTTTATCGCTTCATCGCTTCATCGCTTCATCAGTTACTGGTTGCTGGGTGCTGGATGCCGGAATGTCAGACCAGCCACTGACTATTATTTATTTCCATCCTATATAAAGACCATTCCCATTGTTTACCGATACAATCCGTACATGGGTGGAAAAAATCTCCAACTCCTGCTTGAAAGAACGGAGAAAGTTTTTATAATCACTCCTTTCCAGAGACTCCAGCAATCTTGTCGGCCAGGCAATATCCCCGTAAAAATCATGCACCACCACAGCCTTTCCGGCTACACGGATCATCTCCATTAACACTTTTTCTCTATGGTCCTGCCGCATGCCATGCATCATGAAAGAACAGGTGACAATGTCAAAGGTCCCGTCCTGAAAATCATGGAGGTCTTTTCCGTCCGATTTTTCAAAACGGATCCCCGGATGTTTTTTCCGGGCCTGACGTATCATTTTCCCTGAGAAATCCACACCTACTGCTTCTTTCAACGGATAACGGGCCAATGCAGAGATCCATCCGCCTGTACCGGTGCCTACATCCAGGACCTTCTTTCCTCTCAATGGGAATATTTCATTCAGCTTATCGGTTATCTCCCTGTAATTATCGCTGATAGCATGATCGATCAGACCATAAACAGGAGCTATCAGATTGAATATAAATTGTGCCCGTTTGTCTTCATCCGCAGAAAAATAATGCAATAACCCCATGATCCTGAAAATTTCATAAAGGTACAAACGGTTTTATAACTTTCTTCTCTTTACTTCCACTTTTATTCCTCCCGTTATCCAGATGCCCGGTGCGGGGAGGTTCTCGATATCCATATAGGAAGTATTGAACAGGTTCGACACATTCAGGAAGACATGCAGCAAATGGAAGGTATAATCAAAGCGGACATTTGTCAAAAAATAAGGCTTATATGAAATAATCTTGCCTGACAGGTACTTCTGGTAATTGCCGGCCCGGTCATGTAAAATAAACTGCCAGTAAACCTCAATATCTCCGGGCAGTCGGTGCTGCACACCCAGTATCACCTGGTGACGCAGATAATCCATTGCATATTTCGACAAATAGTCGCCACTTTGTTTGGAAGCATCAGCAAAAGACCAGGCCAGGCGCACCTGCTTCAACCAGGAACGGGGGTTCCCGGTCAATTGCTGCACATCCAGCAGGGCGGATAACTCATAGCCGGCAGTAGTGAGCCGGGTATGGTTCATGGTATGCCATTGCAGCGAATCTGCTTTCCGTACCCAGTCGATCAGGTCTTTTCCTTTTCTCACATATATTCCGGCTGATATGAATACAACCTTCCCGGGCATCCTGATCCCTCCCTCGGTTGTTAGTGCCTCTTCGGGTTTCAGATTGGGATTTCCCTTGTTTACCGGACTTTGATAATAAAGATCCGTAAAGGTAGGATAACGCAAAGATTGGTTTATGGCAGCAAAGGCACGCAGTCGTTCTCCAATCCTGTAACCCATATCCAAACCGCCATATAATTTCCAGTTATAATTGCCGGTATGGTTAAGCAGAAAACCGCCGGATGCAGAAAACCGCCGGATTACAACCTGTTGCTCCAGATAGCCTGAAAAGACAGAGCGCACTTTCCGGCGGTTATACCAAACTCCTTCCACGCCGGCCACGGGTAATGAATCGGATGTCATATCTCCGAGAACGGTACTGCGTATGCCCTCCTGCCGGAGTTCAAGGCCCAGGTTGGTGCGTCCGGATTTTTCCGGGAGGGTCAGTTTCATTTCCGTTCCCGCCACATCGGTCCGGTGATAATTATGTTCTTTATACCAGGCAGGAGCATCCGCTTTGTCACGGAACAGCCTGAATTCATCCCATGCCCTGCGCCAGTAAACCGTTTGTTCATATTTTATTTTTTTTCCTGTCGAGAAACGCACTGCTCCCAGTCCTGTTCTGAATTTTTCATACTGATCCGGAAAGGCGGGTGAATAAAATCCATTGGCACCGAATTCTTTATCCAGGTACCCGGCCAGCACATCCACTGCCGAATGAACACCGCTGTATTGTCCACGGAAAAACGCCTGTGTAATGCCAAAGTCGGTATTTTCCCTGTATCCTTTTGAGGCATTGTGGCGGATATCAGCCAGGGCACGAAATTTTCCGGTATGTAATCCGCCTGTTACTCCTGCATTATATGATCCATATTGTCCACAGGCAGTTTCTGTCCCCACAAAGGAGGTATCCGGCAAACGGGTGATCAGGTTGACTGCACCGGAAAAAGCATCCGGTCCCAACACGCGGGAACCCCCTCCCTTCAGCACTTCCATACGGTTCACGGATGACAGGGGCAGGGGAAGGCTGAAATTATGATGTCCCGTCTGCGGATCGCTGATCTTTATCCCGTCCACCATTACCAGTACCTGATCAAAGGTACCTCCCCTGACCGACACATCCGCCTGCACACCTTCCGGTCCGCGTTGCCTAA
>WFSC01000016.1 GCA_015486185.1 Bacteroidales bacterium
AGTCAATCTGGTAAATAATCCAGGTGTTTTACGTATTGATTATTGTCCGGATAATTAGCAAAAAATTCTTAATTTTACGTCCGGATTCATTATGGATCTGAGATATGAAAAGAGAAAGGATAATTTAACATAATAAATATAAAACATATGAAACCATTAAAAGTAAAAGATGATATCTATCGTTTGGGTTCCGTTGACTGGGACCGCCGTATTTTTGATGCTCTGATACCCCTGCCTGACGGGACCAGTTATAATGCATACCTGATCAAGGGAAGTGAGAAAACTGTATTGATTGATACGGATGACCCTGCTTTCAGGGATGAATTTATGGAACAGATGGAAGAGGTGGATAAGCTGGATTATCTGGTTTCTTTGCATGCCGAACAGGATCATTCGGGTTGTATTCCGTTTGTACTGGAAAAATTTCCGGAAGCAAAATTGGTGGTCAGTCCCAAATGCAAAAACATGGAGATGGATCTGCTGCATATTCCGGAAGAAAAATTTGTAACGGTAGCTGACGGGGAGACCCTTTCGCTGGGGAATAAGACATTGAAATTTATCCATACCCCCTGGGTGCACTGGCCTGAGACCATGTCGGCCTGGCTGGAGGAAGACAGGATCATGTTCACCTGTGATTTCTTTGGCTCACATCTCGCTGTCAGTAATATATTTGTTACCGATAAGGCGCGAACCTATGATGCCGCAAAACGCTACTATGCGGAGATCATGATGCCTTTCCGGAAGATCATCAGTAAAAACCTGCAGAAAGTGCTGACTTATGATATAGATATGATCGCACCCAGTCACGGTCCGATATACCGGGATCCGGAGCTTATCATCGAAGCACATAAGGAATGGGTGGACGCCCCGCCCAAAAACCTGGTGGTACTTCCCTATATCTCCATGCATGAAAGTACCCGTCTGATGGTGGACCGTCTGGTGGAAGCCCTGATAAAGAATGGGGTCGAAGTGGAGCAATTCAATCTGGAAGTGACCGATCTTGGTAAACTGGCTATGATGCTGGTGGATGCTGCTACCATTGTAATAGCCAGTCCGACAGTATTGGGAGGGCCCCATCCGGCTGCCGTTTATGCAGCTTACCTGGCCAATGTCCTGCGACCCAAAGCATTGTTTGCCTCTGTCATGGGGTCTTACGGATGGTCGGACAGGGTCGTGCCTGTTATCTCCGGGCTGATAAAAGACCTGAAAGTGGAAGTACTGGAACCTGTACTCTCAAAAGGAGCTCCGACACAGGAAACATTTGAAGCCATAGACAGACTGGCGGAGAACATCGCAACCAAACATAAAGAAGCAGGTGTGATGTGAGAAGCTTTTTTAGCAGATTACTTATCGTTGGTTGCCGCCTATTTTTTGTACATTTGTAACTGATATACGTATAGAGGTGGATAAAAGAATATCATATTGGAAAGAGTTATCTGATTATGATCTGGAAACAGCAGAGGCAATGCTTGAAAGTAAAAGGTATCTGTACGTAGGGTTTATGTGTCATTAAACGATTGAAAAAATATTTAAAGCATTCTATACAAAAATGACTTCTAATACAGCTCCGTTTTCTCATAGTTTATCTTATTTGGCTAAAAAAGGTAAATTTTATGAAATGTTCGTAAATGAACAGAAAGAATTTATCGATCAGTTGGAACCATTGAATATAGAAGCACGTTATCCGTCTTATAAAGATCGTTTACTGAAAAGTTTGACAGCAGAAAAATGCAGGGAAATTCTTGAAAATACAAAAAAGATGCAACAATGGATAAAGAAGAAGCTATAGAGAAAGTAAAGCAATATAAATTATTATTAAATAAATATTTTAATCTGGATAAGGTTTACCTGTTTGGATCTTTTGTAAAAAAGACCCAGCGAACAGATAGTGACATAGATGTTGCTATTGTTGTTAAAAAGTTAAAGGGCAATTATTTTTCCATTTATCCTTTATTATGGAAACTCAGACGGATGGTGGATGACCGTATAGAGCCAGTCCTTATTGAAAAAGAACATGATGATGCCGACTTTTTAAGTGAGATCATGAAAACAGGTATAGAGATTATTTAATTTGACTTAACTACTTCAGAATCATTTATCTATGAAATACGTTTGCAGGTGATCTCCCATGAGGGGAAAGTATCTGTCTCAGGTACCCGTATGAACGTGACCGGAGCAGGCAGCCTGGAATTGCGGTTGGTGGCTGCTACCAACTATTTTGGGGAGGATCCGGCCTGAAAATATGTAACAATAAGAATCCACCCGTTACTTGCCAGAAAACCATTGTTGAGGTGCTCTTTAACAACGGGATACATGTATAAAAAAGTAATGCCGGAAAATTTTGGTAAAAACTTGATTTTTGAAAAATTATTCCTTAAATTGTAAAATGTTCACAGAGGGAGAGACTTTAATTGTGTGAACGATTGCGGGTGTCTGGATTTAACCTTGCTCGCAAGACCGGTTGGTTTGATTGTGCGAAAAGAAATGGAAAAGGTTTCTGGTTAGTTCGCATGAGACGCCGGTCAAAAAAGATCACGGAATAAGGTAGGGTTACATGGCTAAGGATCCATCATCGAAAATGATGGAGACTATTATTTAGTTAACTGATAAATAAATATATAACAGTTACTAATTAAAAATTCAAAAGCCATGAAAAAGTATTTGTACTTTCTGGGATTGCTGGCAGTGATCCTTACGTGGTCGTGCCAGCGTGATGAGTTCATTATCGAACCGGACCAGGGATCTCCGGTGCTGAAAAGCATTAAAATTGCTGACGGGAAATACACGGGAAATTACTCCGGAGGCGAATGGGTGATCTCGTTACCTGATAACTGGAATGACCAAAGTCCGCGTTATCTGGTCCTGTATGCACATGGGATGGTAGATCCTTACCCTTACGAACCCATACAACTGCCCCACGATTCGGTGAACGGAAAACCTGTGGAACAGTTGCTGAACGAAATGGGCCTGGGGTATGCTGCCACAAGTTACACCGAGAATGGATTGGTCGTGCTGGATGCGATTGAGAACATCAAAGATCTGGTGGATGTGGTTAACTGGTTCTTTACGACCTATCCTACATACTCTCCTCCCGATTATTTATACCTCGGCGGACCTTCAGAAGGAGGCCTGGTGACTGTGTTGACGATCGAAAAATATCCGAAACTTTTTGACGGAGCCATGTCTATTTGCGGACCTATCGGCAATTTTTACAGGCAGTTGCAATACAACGGCGATTTCCATGTATTGTTCAACTACTTCTTTGGCGCCGACCTGGCCACTCTTGGCAAAAGCGTGGGAAATCCGGCAGACGGAGTGCCTGTGTCCGTTATGGAAGACTGGAAAATCGGGGATCTGCAGGATGTGATAAAAAGCATTCTGGAAGCCAATCCTTCGAAGGTAACCCAGTTGTTGAACTGTGCCAACGTGACGGCAGATATGAACGATCCGGAAGCAATGAATACGGTGGTGCTGGAATGTCTCCGGTTTAACGTGATGCTCACGAATGATGTGAAAAACCGTTTACAGGGAGTTCCGTTTAATAATAAATACAGATGGTACAGCGGATCGGACAACGACTGGAAACTTAACAGGGAGGTGCAAAGGGTATGTACAAAGGATTATTATACTGCAAGGAAGAATGTCAAAAAATACGAGACCAGCGGGGAAATAGCTATCCCCCTGGTTACCCTGCATACCACCGGCGATCACATTGTACCGTTCTGGCATCAGCCTGCCTACCGCCTGAAAATTTTCCTGAACGGGAATAGTCTGCTATATACAGGGATCCCGGTCATCAATTACGGGCATTGTACGATTGATGAATCGGATCTGATTGCCGGTTTGGCTATCCTGATGATCAAGTCAGGTGCCATTGATCTTTTTGGGCTTGATCCCTCTCTGTTCCCTGATGAAAAGAGCCTCGAGAACTTTAAAAAGATCATGGGAGACAATGCCGTGGATTTTTATGTAAAATAGCGATGGCCAGGTTTTTGTAATATTCGCGGACCACCTGATGAAACAAGGGGCACACGGTAGTGTGTCCCTATTTGTTGCTTTTTTCAGCCCTTTTTTCTTCGGCTAATTTTACCAGGTTGTCAGACGTAAAAAGACTGTCTTTCAATCCCTGGTCAAATTTAATGTTCGACATGATGATGCGCGTACTGTGGCGTTTTTTCAGATCTTTCATGGTAACTTCTTTGGCTGCCCAGTATTTACCGGGTTTAATATAGTTATAAACAGCCTCCTTGATTTTTGTGCCATTCCTGCCATAGTACCCGATCTTCTCAGGATAAAAATGTATTTTATTGACAGTAACTTCCAGATAACCGTAATTTGAATTTTTTGATTTGGGTATCAACTTCAGGATCCATGCGTCTTTGGTACTACTTAGGAGTTCCGGGTTGTATGTTTGAGAATAGGAGCTGTTTGGCGTATCCGATAAAGAAAAATCGGAGCTGTTGAATGTGCTGCTCTCCGACAGGCTGGTGATCTTTTTCGGTTTTTTGAATATTGGAATATACAGGTATATATCCGAACCGCTGGTCAACGTGCCGATTCCCTTATCGGGAACGGGCCAGGTATAAATGAAAAGTTTCTTGTCAGCCCCTTTCTGCATCAGTATGGCTTTCTTCACGGTCTTTTTCCCTGTCGAGAGATTGACCATGGTCATCTCAACGTCTGCCACCTTGTCTTTTGGGCCGTAAACAACCTTGTCCATTTTGGTCAGGATCTGTTGTGCACTTATCTGAGCTTGTAGCCGGGCAGATAAGAAAATCATGGATGTTACCATGAGGACAGTAACCGGAACTTTAATTTTGCTGTGATTCATTTTTTTATTTTTGTTGAGACAAGGCATGCCTTGTCTTTTCCATTTTATAATTTTCTGTTTTTTCTTCTTAGTTTATTTCTTTTTTCCAGTAACATAAGGGAGGGCAGCAGGGTTATGGCCCCCATGCTTGACCCGAGCATACTTAATGCAATCAGTATGCCAAAATAGACCATGGGTATCAATTGTGAAAAGACAAGAACAAGGAATCCTGCCGAAACGGAAAGGAAGTTGATCATGATGGCTTCGCCGCTGATCAGAATGCTTTCTTCGATGGCAGTGCCAATGGAACGGTGATCCACTCTCAGCGAGTGATTGTAATGGGAGATAAAATGGATGGAATAGTCAATCCCGATACCCATGGCAACACTGGCTACCAGTACGGTGCCGATATTCAGGGGGATCCCTGTCAGTCCCATAATGCCATAGACGATGGCAATTGTTGAGATAATTGGCAGGCTGGCGTTCAACCCCTTAAGGATTGAAGAAAACATAAGACTTACTATGAAGATGATAAGTGCTACAGTGATCACCAGACTTTTAATCTGACTTTTTAGCAGTACATGACTGAACCTGGCATTAACATATGGCATCCCTGTGATTGCAATACTGTAAT
>WFSC01000017.1 GCA_015486185.1 Bacteroidales bacterium
AAAAGCATTCCCTTTTTGTTTGCCGGTTTTGTGTTTTTCAGCCTGCTGGGCTGGCCGTATTATCATGATCCGTTGTGGGTCATACATAAAATGCCATATACCGGAGCTGCTGATATTTACGGCCATGGTCCTATGCTGCATTTTGTAACGCGCGCGCCACGGATTTTTGGTTTCACCCTGATTTGTTTCTGGCTGACGGGTTTGATATCCCTGGTCTTTGATCTTTTTAGGCTGCAGAAGCGTGACAGTGCACTCAGGGAAATCTGGTTTGTGGTGCTGCCTTTTCTGGCTTATTTTACCGCCCATAGTTATGTCTGGTGGAAAGGGCTGGGCGGGTCGCTTGGATTGATCCGGGTGATGGCCGGGGTGGTACCGCTGACGGTTGTTACGGCGATGAGAGGATATGATCTTATTGCACATTATATACCCACAGGGAAAGTGCGGGCCTATGTGCTGCCTGGCATAGTGCTGATAGCATTGATCATTCCTCCCCTGCACTATCATAAGGTGCCGGTAAAACCGGATGAAGTGAGGATACTTCTCTCCCAGGCCGCAGATTGGGTGAAAAAGTCCCCTTATGCCAACCACCGGATCTATTATTATGACCTTTATTTTCAGTATTGCCTTGGGCTGGATCCTTATGATGCCAACCGTTGCAGGGAAAAAGTTCAGGATCCGGAAGATCCGGGTAAAGATATTCCTGCCGGTAGTCTTGTGGAATGGGATGCCCATTACGGTCCCAATGAAGGAAGACTTCCTCTCGACAGGCTGATGAATAATCCGGATTTTTCTCTGGTAAAAGTTTTCAAACCGGAACATACCATTCAGGTGATGGGAGGCTATGAGTATGCCATTTATCTCTTTGTGAAAAATCCGGAGGGAAAAGGCGGAAAAATAAATGATAAGATATATAAATAAGCATATGATGAAATATACTTATAATGTTCGTCATTCCACCTCTTATTTTGTTATTTTAATTATCGTATTGGTTGTTCTTTTTCAGGGGATCAAACAGAAGCGATACATGCGCAATGAGATCATCAATCATGATGTGGTATCATATTATGCTTACCTGCCGGCTGCGATCATTTATCATGATCTTTCCTTTTCTTTTGTGTCGAAGCTTCCAAAGGATTTTCAGGGGAGGATATGGACCTTTACCGCCCCGAATGGCCGGCAAACCCTGAAAATGCCTTTGGGGGTAGCCCTGTTGTGGCTTCCGTTCTTTTTGCTGGCACATCTGATCTCGCTGGCAACGGGAGGGGCTGCAGACGGTTATGGGCCCGTCTATCAGTTTTTTATACTATTGGCAGCGGTCTTCTATCTTACGGCCGGACTCCTGTACATGCGGAAAGTCCTGCACCTTTGGTTCAGTGACCGGGTTACGGCGATAACGCTCGGTGTGGTGGTACTGGCGACCAACCTTTTGTATTATACCTCTATTGAGCCGGGTATGTCGCATGTCTATAGCTTTTTCCTGTTTTCAGGTTTTTTATGGTATTCGCTGCGCTGGTATGAAAGCTCGCGTTCCGGGCCGGCTGCCTTACTGGCTTTGTTCGGCGGACTCATCCTGGTGGTCAGACCAACCAACGGTCTGGTGTTTCTTGTTCCTATATTATATGGTATGCTTAAATATAAATATGAATGGCTTCTTTTCCTCCGGAATAACTGGTACCGGTTACTATGGATGACGGGGGTGCTGTTTGTTCCTGTTTTCTTGCAATTACTGTACTGGAAATATTCTACCGGGCAGTGGTTGTTTTATTCTTATGGAGAGGAGCGGTTTTTTTTCAACCACCCGCATATACTGGATGGCTTGTTCAGTTACCGGAAAGGATGGCTGGTTTATACGCCGGTGATGTTTTTTTCACTTGTCGGATTTGTCTGGTTATATAAAAAGAGTGCTGCCCTGTCTTGGAGTATGCTGGTTTATTTCCTGCTTAACCTGTATGTGGTCTTCAGTTGGTGGTGCTGGTGGTATGGAGGTAGTTTCGGTGCACGTCCCCTGATAGAAACTTATGCCCTGCTGGCTCTCCCCCTGGCTGCTTTTATTGAAAAGGTCATGGGGTCAGGATTATGGAAACGTATTACTGTATATATTTTGTTTCTGTTTTTTATCTATCTGAACCTTTTTCAGATGAGGCAGTACCGCATCACTATGCTGCACTGGGACAGTACCTCCAAAGCCCTCTATTGGAAAGTCTTTTTAAGTAACAAATGGCCGAATAACTATAAGCAGCTATTGCAGCCTCCGGATTATGAAAAAGCATTGAAAACGGGGAAAGAATAATTTATCTTTTGGAAAAAATATTATATTTAATAATACAATAAATAGCCCGGACCCCGTCCTTCCAGTTGATCTTTTTCCCTTCCTCGTATGTACGGCCATAGTAGGAGATGCCTACCTCGTATATTCTGACACCGGGCACACGGGAGATCCTTGCCGTTACCTCCGGCTCAAAACCAAACCTTTTCTCTTTCAGGTTCAATCCCTGTATGGTTTTGGTATCAAACAGCTTGTAACAGGTCTCCATATCTGTCAGGTTGAGATTGGTGAAGAGGTTGGAAACAAAGGTCAGAAAACGGTTGCCGATGGTGTGCCAGAAAAAAAGGATGCGGTGCGGATTGCTGCCGGTAAATCTTGAGCCATAGACCACATCGGCAAAACCCTTTTTGACCGGCGCCAGCAAATCGTTGTATTCCTGCGGATCATATTCCAGGTCGGCATCCTGGATGATAAGATATTCCCCGGTAGCTTTGGATATGCCGGTGTGCAGGGCGGCTCCCTTCCCCAGGTTCTTCTCATGCCGGAAGTACAGGATATTCTGAGCAGGATGGTCTTTTATGTATGTAAGAATCGCTTCTTCCGTATTATCAGTAGAACAATCGTTGACAATGATGATCTCTTTCTGCGTACCATCTTCCAATTCAACCTCAGCAATCCTGTCCAGAATACGGTGGATAGTCGGCCCC
>WFSC01000018.1 GCA_015486185.1 Bacteroidales bacterium
AACCCAAACCAGGAACAAGGAACCAGCAACCAGGAACAGTGCGACAGCCAGGGAATACGGAATCCAGGGAGCCTCCGGGTGCTTTGAGCCTTCTCAGTGTACTTCGTGGTTATATAAAATATTTAAACCACTGAGGACCCAAAGCAGGCACGGAGTACACGGAGAGCTTTAGCCTTTAGCCTTTGAGCTTTCTATCCTTATCCTCGCATCCACGGTGACGATGTGTTTTCCTTCGGCCAGGAGCGGGTTCAGGTCCAGCTCGGCAATAGCAGGATATTTTTCCGTAAGCCGGGACAAAGCCACCAGGATTCCGGCAAAAGCTTTTTCGTCTATGCCTTGCCGGCCACGCACTCCATGGAAGAGTTGGTATCCTTTCAGGCTCCTGATCATATGGAGAGCTTCTTCTGTGGAAAGAGGTGTCAACGCCGTGGCATAATCCCGGAGTACTTCGATAAAGATTCCCCCCAGTCCACACAGAATCATGTGCCCGTATCCCGGTTCTTTTTTCACACCGGCAAACAACTCCGTTCCACTGAGCATAGGCTGTATCAGCACCGAGGAAACACCTTCTATTTCCATCAGTTTATCGAATGCCTCTTCCAGTGCATCCGGCGAACCGATGCCGGTGATCACGCCGCCGACATCACTTTTATGCAACAGTCCTGTTGCTTTCATCACCACCGGAAAGCCAGTTTCCAGGGCAAAGGAGACAGCTTCTTCCACCGCACTGCACACTCTTTCTTTTACCACTGGTATCCCGGCTTCTTCCAAAAGCCGGTGCACAGTTTCTACATCCAGGTATCCATCCGGCAATTCTTCCGGAGCCAGGGGCACGTTTCCGGACTTTTGTCCGTCATAAAATGGTCCGGGACGGTTGAACACTTTCCCCAGCGCCCTGCCCAGCACTACTTCGTCAGGAAAATTGATCCGGCCCCTGGCGATAAAGTTTTCAATTTCTCTTTTTACATTGATCACCGACGGTAATACGGGAAAGATGGGTTTGCGGCAGGTCTTCATTTTTTTATCCAGCAGGTCATATACATCCTCCACAGGGAACAGGCCGGGACTGCCAAAAATAACAACCATAGCATCTATATCGGAAAAATCCTTTTCGCAGGCATCAATGATATAACCCAGTTGTTCAGCGGTACCGGTAGCCAGAAAGTCTATCGGATTTTTCACGGAAGAGCCGGGGAACAGTTTTTCTTTGAGGGCTTCGGCTTTCGGGTCGGAGAGAGGCGGCACATTCAGACCTGATGCCGACAGGGTATCGGTGAGCATCACGGCGGGGCCGCCGGCATGGGTGATCACGGCAAAGTTCCTTCCTTCCGGCAGGGGGTGCATCATCACCCCGCCCACGGTCACCAGCTCTTCCCGGCTGAAGCAACGTACGATACCTGCTTTGCGGAGCAGGGCATCTGCTGCTTCATCCGAACCGGCCAGGGCACCGGTATGTGACGAAGCAGCCCGGCTTCCCGCCTCGGAAGTGCCTGCCTTTACGGCCGCAATACGGCAACCCTTCCGTACCAGTGAAGAGGCATGACGGAGCAGGGAAAAAGGATCGCGGATAGTTTCCATGTACAGGAGAATGACTTTTGAGCTTTTTTCAGGATCAAAATGTTCATCCAGGTAAGCCAGCACATCTTCCACCCCGTTCTGTGCGCTGTTACCGACGGAGTAAACCGCCGCAAAAGAGAGTCCGTTGGGTATGCCTGCCTCCATGATAAATACCGCCGTAGCACCCGAGCCGGAGATGAGAGTGACGCCCTGTGGGTCGAGCTTTGGCACCGGCGTGGTGAACACCCCACTGTAAGAAGTAGTGATCACTCCGATGCAATTGGGTCCTATCAAGGCTCCGTCATTTTCCTCGATGACCTGTACGATCTGTTTCTCCAGTTCGGCTCCTTCGGCACTCTCTTCCCCAAAGCCCGCAGATAGGATAATAAATGCTTTGGTATCTTTTTCACGTGCCAGCACCTCTACGGCCGGCAATGTATATCTGGCAGCCACAGCCAGGATAGCCAGGTCAACGCGGGGCAGATCCCTGACATCGTGAAAGGACTTTACCCCCTGTACCATTTCCGCTTTGGGATTTACCACATAGAGATCTCCCCGGAAGGGTCCATGCAATAAATTTTCCAGCACCTTACCCCCGGGTTTATGTGTATTCTCTGATCCGCCAATCACAACAATGCTTCCAGGATTCAATAATTTTTCATTGATCATGAGTACGATGATTTGTCCGGTAAAGATAAAAAAAGATAAAAATAAAAAACCACCCTGAAAAAGGTGGTTTCCTGACTCCCGGGCCTGTAATGGCCAGCCTTGATTTATCCAAATAACTACAAAGGATTGGCAGTCACCCTGGTCTTTATTACAACATGCAGGGTGAAAGACACATTGTCCTTATCCGTTGTTCCTTCAACGGAAATGGTAAAGTTCTCTTTATTATTGAGTATTGTATTAACATTATCCCATTGGTTATTATTATTGTCCAATGTAAGGGAAGCTCCGTTTTCCAATGTAAAGTTTTTCACGTACCAGGTGGCAGAGGTTGTCTCTGATTGAATAACAAGGGTAGCATTGGTAATATTGACCGGTCCGCCGTAAACAGAATTTGCCGTACAGGTTACGCTCTGAACATCAAAACTTTTCAACTTATCAAAATACTTATCGATTTCAGGATCGGAGCGCAAATTTACCTCAACAGACTTCGAGAAATTATAGGTATCTGATAAAACCGCCGATTTCTGTGCTCCCTGGGATATGGTAATATTAAGATCCCCTGCCAACTCTGCGTTAAATTTCACATCGGCCAGAGATTTTATTTTCTCGCAGGACTGAAAAGTCAAACCTGTCAGGATTAACATAAAAAAAACAGCCAGACTTTTTGAAATTGTTTTCATACTATATCAGTTTTTATGATTAATAATAATCCGATATAAAAATACATACAATAGACGGATAAACGTAACATATTCCTGCTCTTTTTGGTAAAGATACGATATTTTTACAGGAATTAATTTATAAAG
>WFSC01000019.1 GCA_015486185.1 Bacteroidales bacterium
GGATTCCAGCTATCTTATTTTGCCGTACTGGGGATTGTGATCTTTTATAAGCCACTGTATTTGATGGCTGCCAGGGGATTCTGGTGGACGGATAAGATATGGTCCCTGCTTGTTGTGACAGTGGCTGCCCTGATCGGTACCTTCCCCCTGACCCTTTATTATTTTCATCGCTTTCCGGTTTATGCTCCTTTTACAAACCTGCTGGTTATCCCGATTGTAACATTGTTTATTTATACAGGACTCGTCTTTTTTATGCTGCAACCTTTTCCATGGGCTGCCGGCCTGCTTGCACAGATTATGAAGGGATTATCCGGAGGGTTGTTTTTTATCACAAAAAAATCTCTTATGATGCCAGCGGCAGTGATCTCCCCGGTATGGTTACACAAAGGGGAGGTGCTGCTGTTATATCTGATCGTATTGGCAATTGTTCTGATCGTAACGACCAGAAAACCCGTATCTGTTATTTTTTTTCAGGCTGTTTTGTTATCAGGAGTTATACTGATGCTGATAAAAGGGACAGAAACTTATAGGAAAAGGCTGATCGTGCTTAATATCCCCGGTTCTTCCGTGTGTGTATTCTCATCGGGAAAAACAGGCGTGATAAGAGGAGATACAGATAAGAAGAATGTGACCTGGTACCTGAAAGATATTAAGGGGACCCTGGGCCTGGAAAAACTTGTGACTTCAAAAGTTCCGGGTAAAGACAGTATGGATCTGAAAGAGATTTATTTTTACAAGGGGTTTTTCAAAATAGGTTCTGTTACGGGCTTTCTTTTAAGAGATACGGTATGTGCATGCAGGAAAGAGGTAAAAGTGAACTACTTGATCTTTTCGGGAAGAAAGTGGTGGCTGCTTGAAAAACAATTGCTTTCGGTCCGGCCCCGCAGGATCATTCTTGATTCTTCCGTGCCTGCACAAGCTATAAAGAAGATCCGGCAGATGTATGCTGACAGGTTCGTATATTCTGTTCATGAGCAGGGGCCTTTCTATATTGAGGAGAGATGAAGGAAGATATTAAAAACAGGAGCAAATATCATTTCGTTACGTTTACAAATTTTATACATTTGCCGCACATTCTTATTAATAAATAATCTTGTGAAGATCGTTATTGCCGGAGCCGGAGAAGTAGGTAAGCACCTGGCCAAAATGTTGAGCCAGGAAAATCATGATATTGTGGTGATCGACCCTGAGGCGTCGCGTATAGAAGAGATCAATTCATCCCTGGATATTCTGACTATTAACGGTTCGGCTACTTCTTTTGAGATCCTGAAGGAGGTGGACGTAAAAGATACGGATCTGTTCATAGCGGTAACCCATTATGAAGAGACCAATATCGTTTCTGCTGTCCTGGGGAAGAAACTCGGAGCCAGGAAAACCATTGCCCGGGTAGATAACATGGAATACCTGATGCCTGTTTATCGTGATATTTTTGAAAACATGGGCATTGATTACCTGATCTATCCCGAACTGATCGCCGCCCGTGAGATCATTTCCCTTATTCATCAGGCAGGGACTACCGATTTTTATGGTTTCACCGGAGGAAAACTTTCACTTTATGTGATACGTCTGGACGAAGAATCCCCTATTATTGGCAATTCACTTATCGAACTGGACTGGGGCGGTGATAATGCCGACTACCGTGCTATTGCCATTACCCGGGATAATGAGACGATTATCCCCAGGGGCACGGATCGCTTCCGCCTGAATGATGTGGTATATATAATTGCCAACCGTCATGACCTGAAAGGATTATCGCGTTTTACCGGAAAAGAGGAAATAGATGTCAACAATATTATGATCCTGGGAGGTAGCCGTATCGGGAAACGAACCGCCGAGAATCTGGAAAAGCAATTTAATATTAAACTGATAGAGATAGACAGGGATAAATGTGCCGAGCTGGCTGATTTCCTGGAAAATACATTGGTGATAAACGGAGACGGAAGAGACATTGACCTGCTGGTGGAAGAAGGATTGAAAACCATGGATGTTTTCATTGCCGTGACAGGGAATTCCGAAACCAATATCCTGTCGTGCCAGTTGGCAAAAAAAATGGGAGTACCCAAAGTAGTTGCCGAAGTGGAAAATATTGATTATATCCCTCTGGCAGAAAATATTGGAATTGATACCATTATCAATAAAAAGCTGATCACTGCCAGTCGTATTTTCCGCTTTACTACCCGGTCGGAGGTGTCAGCTATCAAATGCCTGACCGGAACGGATGCAGAAGTGTTGGAATATGTTGTTAAAAAAGGGGCAAAGATTACCAAAGCACCTCTAAGGGATCTGGATTTTCCGAAAGGAGCAATTGTCGGAGGGGTTATCCGGGGGAAAAACAGTTTTATCGCCCGGGGGGATACCCATATCAAACCGCATGACCGGGTAGTGGTGTTTACCCAGCCTGAAGCCAAAGCCAAAGTGGAAAAGTTTTTTAAGTAATAAATCTATGCTTAATAAGCGGATCATCCTGAATATTATCGGGTTGGCAGTTATGCTGGAAGGAGTTTTTTTACTTTTTCCTGTTTTGGTTTCATTGATATATGGCGAGAATGACCTGCATACCAATCTGCAGGCTTTTGCCATTACGTTTATTGCAGGAACTACCTTGTGGCTGTTAACCAGGTCGGAAGATCAGGAGATTGGAAAGAGAGAGGCCTATGTCATTGTTCCGACCGTGTGGATCGTGTTTGCAGCTTTCGGAGCGCTGCCTTATTTTATAGGTCATTATGTGCCCCGTTATGTTGATGGCTTTTTTGAGGCTATATCGGGTTTTACTACTACGGGGGCTTCGATCTTTACGGATGTGGAGGTCTTGCCTCACGGCATCCTCTTCTGGCGAAGCCTTACGCACCTGATCGGCGGCCTGGGAATACTGATTATGTTTATTGCCATTCTCCCTTTTTTGGGCGTTGGCGGAATGCAGCTTTTTCATGTCGAGTCGGTAGGTCTGCCCGCAAATAAATTGCGCCCGCGCGTACGGGAAACAGCACGAATGCTGTGGGTCGTGTATATTTCCCTGGTGCTTCTTGAGACTTTTTTCCTGATGCTGGGGAAAATGCCTCTTTTTGATGCCTTATGCCATTCTTTCGGGACGATCGCCACCGGAGGCTTCTCTACAAAAAATGCCAGTATTGCAGCCTATTCTCCATATATACAGTATGTGGTACTGATCTTTATGATATTGGCCGGGACCAATTTTACATTACATATCCAGATGGTTCGCGGAAGATTTAAAAAACCATTTCATAATCCTGAGTTCAGATTATACCTGACCATTCTATTTTTTTCCGGTTTTATTATTACGTTTTTTCTGGTAGCTTTTCAGCACCTTGCCCTGGGCCGTGCTGTCCGTGATGGTTTCTTTCAGGTAACCAGTATTATTACCTGTACCGGATTTTCGACGGCAGACTATATGCAGTGGACCCATCATGCCTGGTTCTTTATTTTTCTGCTGATGTTTGTGGGAGGCAGCTCGGGATCTACTGCAGGGGGTATAAAGGTTGGCAGGCACCTGATGTTTCTGAACAACCTGCATGTACAGTACCAGCGCCTGTTGCATCCGAAAGCTGTAATAAATGTCCATATCGGCGAAGAGAGTGTCTCACATGAACTGATGTCGCGGACTTTTGCCTTTTTTGTTTTATATATCATAACGTTTGCTATCGGATCATTGATCCTGGTACTTAACGGACTGGATACCACATCGGCCATGGGTGCCGTGGCTACTACCATGGGAGGGATCGGTCCCGGATTGGGGTCTGTGGGACCTGCATCTAACTATGCCGCCCTGACCATTACCGGAAAATGGGTCTTGTCAGCACTGATGCTGCTGGGACGTCTTGAACTTTTTGCCGTACTGATCCTTTTTACCCGGACATTTTGGAAAAACCGATGATCTGCTTTATCCTTTTCTTTCCGGCTTTCTGGAAAAAGTAAACACGTATCCATACGGGAAAACCAAGGAATGACCAGCTATGAAAACCAAAAATTACGGGAATGGAAAAATATGCTGTTTTTTTTTTATTAACTTTGAGTTAGAGAATCATTGATGAGGTATGCGGTTGGTAAAAGCAGTTCTATGATGGGTGAATACAGGGAAAAGGATTATATTATCAAATTGAAGAAGGGAAGTTTTTCCGCTTTTGATCACCTGTTTTCGGTTTACAGGGAAAGATTATATGCTTTTGCCATCGGTTACCTGAAGATGGAAGAAGATGCAAAAGAGCTGGTACAGGATGTGTTTGTGAAAGTGTGGGAAAACCGGCATAAACTGGATGAAGATAAATCCTTTAACTCCTATCTTTTTACCATTGCAAAAAATACTATCCTGAATTATTTCCGTAAAAAGGCCAGCGAACAAGCCTATATTGAATACATAAAAAAACATACGGGCTTGTCTGTAAGTCCGGTCGAAGAAAAAGTTGAATTTTCCGAATTACAAAAGAAAGCACAGGATCTGATTGAACAACTCCCTCCCCGTCAAAGGGAAATTTACCATTTAAGTCGTGAAAAAGGCTTATCTAATGAAGAAATTGCCCGGATCCTGCATATTACCAAAAAAACGGTGGAGAATCAGATCACCCTGGCAATGAAATATCTCCGCGAAAAATTAGCACAGGGAAGCCTGATAGTTCTTTTGTTTATCACTTTGTTTTACTAGAAACAGGTCGAAAATGCCGAAAGTCCAATAGTAGATAGGTTGATAAGTTGAGGAGGTCAATTAGGTGCAGGGGCAGGGTGCTTTACCTTCGCTCCTTTGGAGCTTCGGCGGACGAAGAGAGTGCCGGCTTTGCCCGCCATAGTTACATGTAACGGAGGCGGGGTGCTGGAAAAGTCTTTGATGACAAATATAATGGAATGACGCAGGCGTAGCCTGCAAATTTCGCTGCGAGCTTGCGAGCAGCTAATTTCAACCGCGTTAGCGGCTTAATTTCACGAGCGAAGCGAGCCAATTTCGGCTGCAATGCAGCCTAATGACCACTAAATGACTATCGAATTACCAACTTATCCTCTGTAGAGAAAAAAAGGAAGAGAAATTTAGCAAGTCCGGAGAATTTATTTTTAGGGGAAATATACATGAAAAAATTTACACAAAGACGAATAAAAATTGGTACTGGTTGCTAGTTGCTGGATGCTGGGTGAATGAGCTCACGGCACAGAGTATAATGCACAGTGCTCAGGGAGATGAGTAGGAAAGATACAAGATTCAAAAAACAAGATACAAAATTTTTTAACCACGAACTACTGACTTGATACTCGAAAACTCTTAACTCCAGGCACTCCAGGCACTCCAGGCACTTTAGGCACTTTAGGCACTCCAGGCACTTTAGGCACTTTAGGCACTTTAGGCACTTAGTAATATTTTTCTCTTTGAACCGGGAGTCAGAGAGGAATTAAGTGTATTTAATAAAAGGGAAATTTTCGAAATGAAATTTTTCATAGTTTTAGTTTTAGGTTTAGGTTAATAAGGCAGGAGGGGAATGCCCAAATTCATTCTTGATAGGGGCATTTCCCTTTTTTTAAGGTTATAGAGTATGGTGAAAGAAACAAAAAGAATAACGGAGCTCCTTGATGAGTATTATCATAACAGGGTCCGTATGGAAAAGATCCGGGAAGTGATACTGCAACTTGGAAATAAAAAGGATTTGGAAGAGGTTGAGAGCGTGATGAAGAAACACTGGCGGGAGGAAAAGAGGACAGGACTGCTGGGAGAAAAGGAGTATGAGATGCTCCTGGATGGCATTCATCACAGGATCAACAGACTGGAAGAGGAAAAATCCGGCAAGGCAACCGTGCGGATGGCAAGATTTTTAATGAAAGCAGCAGCCGTATTGTTTTTACCTTTGTTTATTACTACCTTTTTCTTACTGAATAACCGTACAGGGAAAAAGGTGCCGACATCCATAGCTTATAATGAGATATACACTCCCCTGGCAGCCAGGACCCGTTTCCTTTTACCGGATAGTACGGTTGTATGGCTTAATGCGGGAAGTTCACTGAGATTTCCGCTGGTTTTTACCGGGAAAACCAGAGAGGTATATCTCAGGGGTGAAGGTTATTTTGATGTGGCGAAGAACCACAGAAAACCTTTTGTTATTCATACAAAAAGGCTGGATGTTACTGCTTTGGGTACCTCTTTGGATGTAATGGCTTATGCTAATGATCGTACCGTAAGGACAACTTTGATTGAAGGAAAAGTAAAAGTGGAGAAGAAGAGTACCGGAACCTATGTATTTCTGAAACCTTCTATGCAGGCTGTCATGGATACGGTCACGGGAAAGTTGAGGATGGCTGAGGTTGAAACAAGGTATTACACCTCCTGGAAGGAAGGAAAGCTTATTTTCAGGCATGAGCCTATGGAAGCTGTTGCCCACAAATTAGAGAGATGGTTTAATTGTACGATTTACATAGAAAACGATAAACTGAGAAAATACAAATATACCGGGACAATAGAAATGGAAACTTTGCGGGAGGTATTAAATCTGATACAAATTACCACTCCGATGAAATATAAATATGATAGAGATACACGGGAAGTATGGCTGAAGCCTATGTAAAAATATACGAATAACCTTAATTATTAACCTTAAAAATCAAATGCCTATGAAAAAAGACGGAAAATATTAAAAAAGACAGGAAAATGCTGGGAACATTTTCCTGTCGAGCCAACAAAAAATTCCTTAACCGAATTTATTTACTAACTCAAATTCAAAGATATGAAGAAAAATTTAATTTATCTGAAGAATGATGATTTCAGAAAAATATTCAAAATTATGA
>WFSC01000020.1 GCA_015486185.1 Bacteroidales bacterium
CCAACGACATTTTCAGGGCTGTGGCATCTAATGAAAATGTCCATATAAATACGCCTGTAAATCCGGATATAGCCACCAGCCCCACCAGGCCTGTTATAAACCGGCCGCTGTAATTTATAAGATCCAGGTTTAGTAAAATACCCAGCAATATGGGTATCAGCATAAACCCAAAAAGCAGGTGGGCCCTGATATAGGCCAGATCATTCGATACGCCGGGAGCAGTCCCTTCACCATGACCAAAGAAAGTTTCATGAAACTCTATATACAAACCCAGTGCAACAACTGCAATAAGGTAGGCGATAATAAGAGCACCAACCATTTTACGCACTGATAATGCATGGTTTACCGGAATATTATCCTTTGTTTCTTTTGCAAAATATGCAGGCAATAACAATAGCATGCCAAGGCCCAGTATCACGAGAATAAAATCATCAAGAGGCAATCCGTCCGGTCCGTGAGCAAACAAGTCCGGCGGATCCCACCCGGACCATGCACAATATTGATATAATGCCACCTGTGCTATAGTTGCAGTGATTATTGTAATGAACCCGGCTTTCTGCAAAAAGGACAAAATCCTTCGTTTTTCAAATGATGCTTGTAAAAACGGCAGGGAAAATCCGGCCGCAAGAAAAGATGCCAATACCTGATGGCTATGGGAATCGATAAAACTGCCAGCCATATCTTCCGGAGGCAAGCCCTGAAAGGCCGCCTGCCTGACAAAAAGGTGAAAATGTTCTCCAAAATCCTTAAAAGCCCCCGCCAGATGGCCTAAAGGTGTCGCTAATGACAACCCTATAAGACCAATAGTCACCGTCCACCATACTATCTTATCGTTACTTTGTTTTGACCTGCCATAATGATAAATAAATGATTCGACGATAACCGCCCACGCCGTAATCTCTGCTATGATCATCCCGGTAATTTGTATTCCGGTACCAAAGGAAAAGCCGGAATGATAGATCAGGGCCGACCCCGTACCGGTGAGGATACTGCCGGTCACAGCCCCGGCACCTATCCATTTTTCAAAAGTTACGGAATACCCGGTGTACCCTGAATAAGCCAATATCAGCATCATCCATACCGGGATTATAATACCATGATATGCCATAGCGGTACGAAAGCTGAGATCACCCGCATGGAACCAATTTATCGTAATAAAAAGATACAATAAAAACAAGATACCTGTCCATCCGGATAAAACAGAAATGCTTAATCTTCTAATATTATACTCATATTTTCCCATATCACCGAGACATGAACGCCACCCCAACCGTTCCGGCTCCCAGATGTAATCCCAGTACAGGCGATATCTCCTGATATCCTGCCGGTTTTGTACCGGTAACTGCTTCCAGTGCTTTACCGAAAGCTTTGGCTTCTTCAGGCGCATTGGCGTGCATCACAAAATACCCTTCTTCCCGGAGGATATTATCTTTTGTCATTTTCCTGATGATCTTTTTCAAACCACCTTTTAGCGAAAAAGCCTTATCAATCATGATAGCCCGGCCTTCTTCATCAATGGTTACCAGGGGCCGGAGGTGCAACAACCGGGCCAGCCACCCTTTCCACTGACTGATTCTGCCGCTGCGTATGAGCTGTTTCATTGACCCGACAGTGGCATACACCATTGCCTGATCCCTCCATTTTTCAAATTCACCGACTGCCTTTTCATGGGTAGCCCCATGTTCAACGGCATCCGTAACTTTTTTGATCAATAAACCGATCGCCGCCGATAACATTTTCGAATCCAGTACACTGATCTTTTTCCCGGTTTCTTCAGACACTTTTTCAGCCGCCTGCAGGGAGGTACGCCAGGTACCACTGAGCTGGGAAGAGAGATGTATAGCAATGACCGAATCATAATGCGAAACCAGCCTGGAATATAAATTGATAAAAGATTTAATGTTGGGCTGTGAAGTACTTAGAGACATATCTTCTTTTTCAATGATCTCATAAAAACGCTCCGGTTTGATCGTTATCCTGTCGAGATACTGATTCTCGCCCATATACAGATAGATAGGCACCATGGTGATTTGATGCGCCTCCAGAAATTCATCCGGCAGGTCACAGGCCGAATCGGTCACCAGAGCAATGGAGTTTTTTCTTTCGTGGGCAACCCGGTACTGTAACAACATGTCATCCGCTTTCTGGAATACAAGCTTACCGGCAGGCCGTAATCTGTCGATCACTTCATCTGGCCGGTCGGTATGCACATGGATCCTTACCATACCCGGTGTGCCGGCCACCACAATAGAATCCCCGTAATCCTCCAGCATCTGTTCAATGGCCGTTTTATCTATATCCTGTCCCTTAATCAGCACCTCCGTACAATAACGATAAGTGATCTCTTCCCCATGTTCCACCTCTATCTCGGTCTCTTCGACCGGGGCCGGTTTTTCCAATTTTATCATATGTCTTATATCGTTGCTCCGTAGGAGGTCCACCACCCCTTCCAGAAAAACCACAAAGCCTTTGGCGCCTGCATCCACCACAGCAGTAGATGTCAGTTCCCTGATCCGTATGGAAGTAGTCGCAAGAGACCGGCTGGCCACTTCATAAGATTTCAGGATCAATGTTTTGAAATCTTCAATATGATAATTATGCTGGATATATTCAGCCCATTCCCTGATCACGGTCAGCATGGTTCCCTCTACCGGATCAGCAATGGCTTCATACAGATATTTGATGGAGTTTTTTACCGACATGGCAAAATCTTTCAAAGTCACCTCCCGGCAATCGCAGGTCTCCTGATCCAGCCCGCTGAGAAACTGGGCAAAAATGATCCCGGAATTTCCGCGGGCGCCTGTCAGGGCCGCTTCGGCAATGGCCATTGTTGTATGCTTATAGTAACGATCCGGTCTGATGGCATCGATGATCGAACGAAAAGTGGAGGCCAGATTGGTCCCCGTATCTGCATCCGGTACCGGAAAAACATTCAGTTTATTGATTTCCTGCTGGTGGTCCAGCAAACGCAATGCACCGGCATAGAAATAATAAAAAAAACGCCGGCCGTCAATCTTTTCAATATTCATCGTATCCCTCTCCTGATAATCGGCCGCAAGTTACATAAAATAAATCATATGACTTTTTGTGAGATTATTACCTTTTTCACTAACTTTAGCAACCATCGGTCATCCTGCATTTCTATCTATCCATAAAGATATTCTAACATGAATGTGGAAGCTTTTTTTAAGATCACTTACGGACTCTATGTCGTCAGTGCGGCCCATAACAACCGGAAAAACGGATATATTGCCAATACCGTTTTTCAGGTTACGGCTGAACCGCCGCAATTCGCCATCAGTTGCAACAAAGACAATCTTACGGCTGATATCATCAGTAAAA
Organism: Bacteroidales bacterium; assembly: GCA_015486185.1. GTDB lineage: Bacteria > Bacteroidota > Bacteroidia > Bacteroidales > VadinHA17 > DRPN01. The sequence continues at coordinate 3,343 of WFSC01000020.1, forward strand.
GCGGATATTTCTCCGTTTCCATTCTTGAAAAGGATGTGCCTTCCGAACTGATCGGCCTTTTCGGTTTCAAAAGCGGAAAGGATGTTGATAAATACGAATCCGTCAGGCATACCGTTACCAAAAATAACACCCCCGTACTACTGGAAAACACCATTGCATGGTTTGAGTGCAGGGTGGTCAATGTCCTCGATGTGGGGAGCCATCTGTTGTTCATTGCAGAGATCCTAGGAAATGAGTTGACTCATGCTGAAAAAGAGCCTCTGACCTATGCCTGGTACCATCAGGTCAAAAAAGGAATGGCACCAAAAAATGCTCCGACTTATATCGATGCACAGAAAGTCCGATCCTCCGGAAGTTCCGGCAAAGCTTCCGGAAAAAAGTATGAATGTCCTGCCTGCGGATTTGTTTATGATCCGGAGGTTGGAGACCCCGAAGGAGGAATTCCCCCAGGCACACCTTTTGAGGATATTCCTGATAACTGGCAATGTCCGGTGTGTGGGATGAGTAAATCCGAATTCAAACCCCTGGATGAATAAACATATTTTTTTAATCTTAAATACCAATAACTATGAAATCATTAAAAGGAACCCGTACAGAACAAAATCTTCTGAAAGCTTTTGCCGGTGAATCGCAGGCAAGAATGCGCTATGATTATTTTGCCAAACAGGCTAAAAAAGAAGGACTGGAACAGATCTCAGGTTTTTTTGCTGAAACAGCCCTGAATGAAAAAGAACATGCCAAACGGTTTTTTAAATTTCTGGAAGGTGGCATGGTAGAAATCACGGCAAGTTATCCGGCAGGAAAAATAGGAACTACACTGGAAAACCTGCAGGCGGCTGCCGACGGCGAAAAAGAGGAATGGACCGAACTTTATCCCCAATTTGCTGATATTGCAGATGAAGAGGGATTCAGCCAGGTGGCCTCTGCTTTCCGGATGATCGCCAGGGTAGAAAAAGCCCACGAGGAAAGGTATCGCAAACTTTACAGCAACCTCGAAGCAGGCAAGGTCTTTGAAAGAGATGGCGTGATGATCTGGAAATGCCGCAATTGTGGTTATATCCACGAGGGGAAATCTGCTCCGAAAGTATGTCCGGCCTGCCTCCACCCGCAAAGCTATTTTGAATTGAAAGCAGAAAATTATTAAACGGAAAGGGTTACGGCAGGCAAGCCTGCCTTCACCCGCAGGTTTACTTTGAATTGGAAGTCCAAAACTATTGGGAACGATGATCGTTGATCGATGATTGGCGAACAGAAAGAAAAGTAAGAAGCAGGCAGTAAAGAGTAAGGGGATGATAGAGATACAAGTAAAAGAAATTCCAATAGCTGAAACTCCAGATTCCAAGTGCCCCTGTCAGGTTTTTTTGTTGGGACAAACCACGTTTTACTGTGAAAAATATTTCTTTTCAACTGAAAGATCAAGGTAGGGGTATCGTTTTTCCAGATCATGTATCTTTTGCAGTTGTGCCTGTCTGAATTTACGGTGGTTCTCTGATGCCGGCCGGTACGGACGATGAGCCATGGCCTGACGGATCTTATGCACCTCTTCCATGACCGGCAGCGCTTCCGGATCGATCAACGCCTCCCTGAACCTCTCCCAGATATAATCTACGGCCACCTCCGAGAGATGAAGCATGTCCGTTGCATAGAAACGGTAATCCCGCAGGTCATCCATCATTATCTCGTAAGAGGGGAAATAAAGCAGCCGGGGTTCCTTCTCCAGCAGTTTATGGATGGCCACATGCAATACGGACTTACTGTACTGGTTTCCCCCGGCACCATCTTTCCAATGCCGGATAGGACTTACGGTAAAGACAATCTGCAAATCAGGATTATCTGCCAATAAGCGCCCGGTAAGTCTGCCATACCGGTCAACGATCTCTTCCACTTCCAGCATCCGTCTGCGAAACCGTGCCGCAGGCAGCTTATGACAATTGGCCACCACCCCGCCATTCTCTTTCAGCTCATAAACCCATGCTGTTCCAAAAGTGAGAAATAAAAAACGGGCTTTTTTCAACTGCTCTGTCGCTTTCAGATAATGCCGGTTGATCTGCTCCAGACATACCTCCGGATCGGTATCAGAAAAAGAAGTGTCGTGCATAAAGCTGAACCACAACCCGTTCTCAACGTTCAATTCCTCCTTCACAAAGGATCTTGCCTCCAGCATCCTCTCCAGTGTTTTCAGGACAGATACCGGATTATACAACACCCCTGACGGATTGATGATGACCGGAAATTTTAAGGATTCTGCTTTCCC
>WFSC01000021.1 GCA_015486185.1 Bacteroidales bacterium
CAATCCTGAATAAGGTTTTTCTCTCTATGGAAAAGGCCTCCGGTTTGGAAGAAAGTTTTATTATTTTCCGGGAAGAATTGTTAAAGAACCATATTCATTCTGTTTTCTTCCTTCACAATAAAGAAAAGAAGATCCTTGTTCCCTATTACTACAGTTTTGACACTGAAATATTAAATCGCTTTGCCGCACTGACCGGAAAAACATTTAATGCTTTGCATATTTCTGTCGGAATAAATGAAAAATACAAAAAAATCATATATGAGAAAGAAACCATCTTTTCACCTGATGTCTCCAACGATCTTCAAAAGATCGTTTCATTCATACCTCAGTATTCGCTAAAATCCCTGATCCGGTCATTTGGGATACAACATAGCATAATGGCCCCTGTCATTGATCAAAATGAAGAAGTTTTTGGTATTTTTGAATTGTTTTCCGACCGGCTGACCCAGAGTAATATTCCTGAAGTTATTGCATTTGCCAACCATCTCAGCTTCTTTCTTCAGAAAATGGAATGGATGGAAGACTTAAGAAAAAATTATGATAAACTAAAGAGAAGTTATAGTAAACTTAAAACCAGTGAAAAGCAATACAAGGATCTATTTAGCAATGATCTTACAGGAAATTACATCTCAACGCCCGAAGGAAAATTTCTGGATTGTAATCAGGCCTTTGTAAAGATCCTGGGTTATAACTCAAAAAAAGAAATCCTTAATCTAAATCCGGCTGCTCTCTATCCGGACATAAAGGAACGTAAGAAAATATTCGAATCCCTGAAAAAAAATAAAAAAATCATAAATCAGGAAGAGGATCTTATCCGAAAAGACGGAAAAAAAATTCATGTATTATTAAATGCTTATGGCGAATACGATGAACAAGGAAAACTAGTTAAAAATATTGGCTATATATTTGACATTACAAAACGTAAACAATATGAGAAAGAACTTATACGTGCCAAAGAAAAAGCGGAAGAAAGCAGCCGGTTAAAAACAGCTTTTCTGGCCAATATGTCCCATGAAATACGTACCCCGCTGAATGCCATTATGGGCTTCACGGAATTATTGCAGGATGAATCCCTTTCTCCGGAAGAAAGAAAAAGTTATGCCGGCATTATCAAAACCTCGGGTCAGCAACTATTAAAGATCATCGGCAAAATACTGCAAATATCAAGAATTGAAGCCGGTGGAATTGAGATAAAAAAAGAACCTTTTGAGCTTATACCCTTTTTTAAAGAGATTTATACACTTTACATAAAAAACAAAATAGTCACTGATAAAGAGCTGGATATTCACCTGAATATACCGGAGGAAAAAGAAAGGTTTATTGTCACTGACAGGGAACGATTGTTTGAGATATTCCAGAACCTGCTGGACAATGCGGTAAAATATACACCTCAGGGAAAAATTAATTTCGGTTATAAAATTATAAACAATGGTAGTCTGGAATTTTTTGTTAAAGATACAGGTATCGGGATCGGACCGGAAAACCTGGAAAGAATTTTTCACCGGTTTCAACAGGAAGATAATACCCTCACCCGTAAATACGAAGGGATCGGTTTAGGATTGGCCATTACCCGGGATCTCATTCATTTGCTCGGGGGAGAAATCCGGGTTGAATCCACACCGAATAAAGGTTCTGTTTTCTATTTTACATTACCCTTTGTTCCGGAATAGTATTTATTTCCCTTTTTATTTTTGTTTAATGAAAGCTATATAAGATGAACAGGTTGTCTATACTTATTGCCGAAGATAATGATTTGAATTACCTTATTCTCAATAAAATGCTGGCCCCGTTAAAAGTCAGTATTATCTGGGCCAGGAACGGGCAGGAAGCGGTGAACTACTGTTCCGAACGCCAGGATATCGGCCTGGTTCTGATGGACATCAAAATGCCGGTTATGGACGGCTATGAAGCAACAATGGAAATACGTAAATTCAAAAAAGATCTTCCCATTGTTGCACAAACGGCCCACGCTATGGAATACGATAAAAACACAGCGTTGGCTGTCGGATGTAATGATTATTTAACCAAGCCCATATCCCGTGATAAGTTACTGGAGGTAGTGGAGAAATATATTTAATCAATCACTGTCCGGGAAAAATAATATGAGGGGTTAAAAAAAACCTCCCGGCATTAGCTAAACATAGATTAACCGGGCATCTTCCTTACCCCCTCACGAGGATATACGAAGATATCTTCACTTCTTATTTACCTTCAGTATCTTAAACTCTACTCTCCGGTTTTGTGCCCGGCCTTCCGGCGTATCGTTGGAGGCTACCGGCCGGCTTTCACCAAATCCTTTGGCTACTAATCTCCTGGGATCTATACCTTTGGAAGTAATATAATTTACCACAGCCTGCGCCCTGGCACGGGAAAGCTTCATGTTGACAGCATCGGATCCGATATTATCGGTATGGCCGTCAATCTCCACCTTAATATCCGGATTATCCTGCATAAACTTCACCACGCGGTCAAGTGAGGGATAGGATTCCGGCTTCAGGGTAGCCTTGGCAAACTCAAAAAAGATATTTTGCAACACCACCTTTTCACCCGCCTGTATTTTCTTCAGATAAATTATCCGGGAAGATTGTCTTATCGAATCATCGGCAGGGGGAGTTATCATATCCAGAAAAAACATATATCCGGGGGCGTTGACCTCCACACCGAACGCTTTCCTGGTTTTTCGTTCTATCCTGAAAGAGCCGTTTTCTTTATCCGATAAGGTTTTTCCTACAATCTTATTTTGCTCCGGATCAATAATATCTAAAGCAGCCATCACCGGCAGGGAGTCCCGGCTATCCAGAACTTTTCCGGCCACAACCCATGAAATGACGTCAGGAACTATTATCGGCAGAGATGTTTTTTCGGGGGATACAGCCTCCGGCATGTTGTAATCCGGTAAAATATCTACCGTTAAGGTATCAACCGGTTGCGGTGGCAGCCAGGTAACCCTGTATAGATCCTTTAATCCCTTTGTTTTCTCGCGAATACCTGATATCCAGGCAACAGCAGTATCATGGAAAGAAATCCGGTAAAAAAGATCATCGTCAGGGGTATTTAGCGGAAAACCCAGATTCTCGGGTGCCAACCAGTGACCATCCGGTCCCCGCACCGAGCGAAACACATCATATCCCCCCATGGAATTATGGCCTTTGGAGCTAAAATATAATGTCTTACCATCCGGCGTCACAAAAGGGCTCTCTTCGTCAAACGGTGTATTGATCAGGGTATCCAACGGCTCAGGCTTACTCCATTTTCCATTGGCCTCTTTTCTGATCATAAAAATATCCTTGCCCCCACGGGTCATTTTTTTATTGTTCGAAACAAAATAAACCGTATCTTCATTAAAAGTAAAAGTAACAGAGGTTTCCTGTCCCCTGGTATTGATATGAGGAAGTGCGGAAACGGGTTTTCTCCATTTTCCTTTTTTCAGATGACTGACCAGAATACTGCCGTTTTTCTTTTTGCCCCGGTATATATACAGACTCAGATCATCAGG
>WFSC01000022.1 GCA_015486185.1 Bacteroidales bacterium
AATAAAAAGAAATGTACACTTTTTTTTTGCATAACGGGAACAGGTTTTAATACATTCCTTCAAATATCAGAAAAAATTTTCAGACTATATCAATTCGGAAAATACACATAAAACAAGTTACGCACAGATGGATAAATGAGAGATTAAGAAGAGGTACAAGCGGAACCCCGGGGCAGAGCCCCGAGGAATTCCTTGATTAAAAAAACTAATGACCATCGAATCACTAAGACCCTGTAAGGGCGAATGAGCAGAAGAAAAAACCGACATGGCCAGAGAATTTATTATCAGAGAAAAGAATAAAAGAACTACTTCCTTAAAATTATTTTATTTTTGAGGAATTTTTAACTTAAAATAGCAATGAAGCTTTTCCTGGCCCGTCAGATGGTTAAACGCAAGAGGGTCCGGCAACTTTCCGTTAACGAGCTGGAAACGCTTCATTTACAACCGGAAACTCCTGGGTTTAACGACAGCAGCTATTTCGCAGGATGGGAAAAAGAAGGATTTGCTCTGGTCACACGGCAGGCATTCCGGTCAGACAAACCCAACGAAAACTGGCTGAAACTATTGATTCCCGGAGAGGGCGTATGGGGTTTCGAAAATCTTAATCTGCCGGCCGGCGAAGGCTTCCGGCAAGGGACACTGGCATATGAATGCCTGGTTCCCGGCAAACAATGGATCCTCCGTTATACCGGAGCTGTATATCAGAAAAAACGGAAAGAAAATATTATCCTGGATCTGACCTGGACGAGTACGAGTGCTGTGATCGACTTTGACAAAAAGGGGGTCAACCCGGAGCAAACTGCCCGTGAGATCGCCCGGCAACCGTGGAACAAAACTTTCTTCCATAAACTGCAGGAGATTCGTAAAACCCATTACGAGCAGGCGGGGAAGATCACCGGCACCATCACCTGGGGAGGCAGATCCTTTCCGGTAAATATGAACGGTATTCGTGACCACAGCTTCGGAAAAAGGGAATGGAACCATTGGCAACGGCACATCTGGTTCCTGGGCATTCTCGAAGACGGACGTTTTTTCAATATCAGTGTGATCGATTATGATTTCATCACCGGCCTGAAAGCCGGATATTTAGTGAACGGAGAACATACCATCACTTTTTACAAGACTCACGGCCTGGATGAAGCCGGATATACCTACCCTTTACCTGAAGCATTGGAATTTACACTACAGGAAAGAAAAGACAGTCCGGAAATCCTTTTGAAAACAAAAATGATCCGGTTTTTCCCGTTTGTTATGGATGGAGTTTATTATATTCGCCAATCTTTGGCTGAGTTTACTTATAATGGAGTTCGGGGGATGGGTATTGCTGAGATGGGAGTAAATATAAAAAAATATGGAATGGATATTTCCGATTGAACGTCTTCCGGTCAACCAGGGAGGAGGTAAGGCCGGCGGACTGGCTTTATTAAAACATTTTGGCAGGAAGATCCCTGCCACATGGGTTGTGACCACGCCCGATCCGGCCATCCTGAAACCTTTCATTGCCACATTGCCGGTAAACAAAACCTGGGCCATACGGTCTTCGGCAGCAGATGAAGACAGCATCAATGCTTCCTTTGCGGGCCAGTACGAAACCTTCCTCCACGTAAAGGGAGAAGACAATATTCTGCAAGCAGTGCAACAATGTTTTCAATCAGGCGATACCAAACAAGTAGCTTCCTACCGGAAAAAAATGCAAATCCGGGAGAATGGTATGAGTGTCATTATTCAGGAAATGGTCATTCCCCGTATTTCGGGCGTCCTTTTTACCGTTGATCCGGTTCACAACCGGCATGACAAGATCAGTCTCAGTGTTGTTACCGGCACGGCAGATCAACTGATGTCAGGAACACGGGAAGGGAATACCCTGGTATTCTATAGGCAGCAATGGGATAAACAGTCATGTAAACTGATCCCTTCTGATCTCTTCCGGCAATTGATCGCAGAAGCAATAGAAACAGAAAAACTATACGGACAACCCGTAGATATGGAGTGGGCTATAGATGAAAAAGGGTCCCTTTACTGGCTCCAACTACGGCCCGTCACAGGACTTAGTCCGGTACATCTCAACGAGCTGGATGATACACCCCGGTATCCCAACCCGATCTATACCAGAGGAAACATCGGCGAAATGATGCCCGGGCCGGTAACACCTCTTACACTGAGTACTTTCGGATGGGCCATTGATTACGGATTACAGGTTTTTTATAAAAAGTCCGGCGTATTTTCCTCCATATCCCGGCAAAAAATCTTTATCCATTCTTTTTACAATTATCTCTTTATTGATGTCAATGCCCTGTATGAAATGCCTAAAAGGGTGTGGCTGACATCAAAAGAAAATGTTGACTTTTCCGTTGTGGGAGAGATTGTTCCCGGGATACAGATAAAGCGGGATGCTCCTTTCTGGAAAGCCATGATCAATTTCATCCGTACCTCCTTTTATATGCTCCATGGCACGAAAGCTGTCAAAAACCTCCGGAAACTCGAAAAAACCTTTCATCCGGTGTGTCCGGATGATCCCAGGGCATGTTATGAAATAATTGACAGGAATCTTCAGGTTCTACTCGACGCTTATGACCTGCATTATGTATCTTCTTCGCAATCCGGAGGTTATTTTACTACTATTCTGAACATATATTCCGGAGGGAAACCTCCTCTTCCGGAACATTATGAAAAAGTAGCCCGTCTGTTTACCCATATTCCCGGTATAGAAAGTGCCCAGGCTTTACGTGTTCTGGATGATCTGGCACATGTGCTGGCGAAGATATATGATATAAAAAAAACTTTTCTTGATGTGCCGGTTGACCGGGCTATCAGTTATCTCAATAACGGAGCTCCGGAAAATATCCGTATTACCTGGCAGGCTTTTTTGGCACGGCATGGCCACCGTTGTGTACGGGAAGCGGAAATGAGGGAAAAGGAGTGGGCCCTTGATCCGGCTCCGGTAGTAGAAGGACTGAAAGGGAAAACGGCTATATTGCTGGAAGGAAAACATATCTCTTCCCCTGCCAAAGAAGAACCCTTTAATTTCAGGGAAGATAAGGAACTCACATGGTTCAAACGCCATCTTATAGAGTGGTTGCTACCAAAGGCCAGGGCTTCGGTAGCCCGTCGCGAACAAACCAAGGCCCTCGCCATCCTGATCCAGCAACGCTTTAAACTGGCATATCGCCGCCTGGCCAAACAAATGGTAAATGCCGGCCTTCTGAGTGATCCTGATCTTATTTATTTTCTTACACATAAGGAAACAGGCCTTCTGCTCCGGGAAAACAGCATGGAAAAATACAATCTTATCGCCGGCAAACGCAGATCGCTTTACAGTGAAATGCAACAGCTCTCTTTTCCCGACATTTCCTTTGGCGTTCCCACACCCCTGGATGCCAACCAGGAAACGGCACAGGGAAACCTTACCGGCATTCCCGTAAGCCGGGGGATCGCCGAAGGGAAAGTACGCCTGGTATATTCGCTGGCTGAAGCCCGTATGCTGAAAGAAGGAGAGATCATGGTGTCCAGATATACAGATGTAGGCTGGACGCCATTTTACAGCATCATTAAAGGAATGATCACAGAGATAGGCAGTCCGTTATCCCACGGCGCAGTAATAGCCCGTGAGTACAATCTGCCGGCTTTGGTCAGTGTAAAAGGGGCAATGAATACGCTTAAAAATGGACAGTATATCCGGCTGGATGCTATCCGGGGAGAAGTAGAAATTCTCAATTAAGTATAAAATGCCCAATGGAGAATTATGAATTATGAAGAAAATTATCGTTATTTTATTATTGATATTTGTAATTGATTATGGCACTCACGCCCGGCAAAATCCGGTTCCGGATAAATACGGTTTTATTGTCCGCGTCGGACAGATGGCCCCCGATTTAACCATCCGATATGCTGACGGCAGCAAAATCTTTGATTTGAAAGATCTGCGGGGGAAGATAGTTCTTTTACAGTTCACTGCCAGTTGGTGCAGTGTCTGCCGCAAAGAAATGCCGCACATAATACCGGCGTTACCCGTAATGTCGTTATTGATGAAACCGGAAAGATCGTATATCTGACCCGCTTGTACAATGAAGATATCTTTGCCGGTATGGTAGATAAGATCAATGAGCTGCTAAAGAC
>WFSC01000023.1 GCA_015486185.1 Bacteroidales bacterium
GGATAATCCTAAAAGATCTTTCATTCCGAAACATCCGGTTTTTCCGGCAATGAATTCGGCAGCCATAACGGCCCCCATGGCAAAGCCTTTACGGCTTTTAGCCGAATGGGTCAGCTCCAGGGTATCCATTTCCGAATCATAACGCACCGTATGGATCCCCGGGATCATATCCTTCCGGAAAGAGAGTATGGAAAGATCTTCAGGATGGCTGGCCGGTTGGTTGATCCAGCGTTTTTTCCGGTCCACTGTTTCCAGGATATCTTCGGCCAGCGTTATTGCCGTCCCGCTGGGACTATCCAATTTCTGCACATGGTGGGTCTCCTCCAACACTACATCATATTCCTTATAACGGTTCATAATGCCTGCCAGCACCCTGTTAATATGGAACAGAATATTTACGCCCAGGCTGTAATTGGAGGCATAGAAAAAAGCCCGGCCTTCCTCCCGGCATCGCTTTCTGACCTCCTCCATGTGGTCGCTCCATCCGGTAGTCCCTGATACAACAGGTATGCCGGCATCAAAACAGGCATTTATATTGGATACGGCTGCATCAGGAGAGGTAAACTCAATGGCTACATCTGCCTGTTTCAGGTTATCAATGGCCATTTCATCCCGGTTGTTGATGTCAATGATCAAGGGAAGAGAATGTCCGCGATTTTCTGCTACAACCTTTATCTCCTTTCCCATTTTCCCGAAACCAATCAAAGCAATTTTCATGATAATCATTATTTATGACACGAAAATAAGCATAAAAAAAGGGAAGTACAAAAGCTTCCCCTTCCGTATTTCTTTTAAGGAATTTCAGTCTTTCACAGCCTTCACGACTGCTTCAAAGGCTTTGGGCTCATTCATGGCGAGGTCGGCCAGTGTCTTACGGCTCAGGCCAATGCCTTTTTTATGGAGTTTACCTATAAATTCTGAATAAGACATATCATATTGTCTTACACCGGCATTGATACGCTGTATCCAGAGTGCCCTGAAACTGCGTTTTTTATTACGACGGTCACGGTAGGCATAGGTCAACCCTTTCTCAAGAGCATTTTTGGCTACCGTATAAACATTTTTCCTTCGTCCCCAGTACCCTTTGGTCTGGTTAAGGATTTTCTTGCGTCTTCTGTGTGATGCTACACTGTTTACTGATCTTGGCATGGTTCTTACATTTTTGGATGGTCAGCGTTCCCTTTCAAAGGGACCCTTTGGGGCTGTGCCACCCGGTTAAACATTATTATTACTTCATCGCAAGTAACCGCTTAACATTATCCTGATCAGCTTTATCAACCAACGTAAAATAGGTCAGATTTCTTTTCCGTTTGGTTTCCTTTTTGGTCAGGATATGACTTTTATAAGCGTGTTTTCTTTTGATCTTACCTGTTCCGGTGAGCGTAAATCTTTTCTTGGCTCCCGGATTTGTTTTCATTTTCGGCATCGTTCCTCTGTTTTTCTGGTTTATAATACTTATTTATTTCTTTTTCGGTTTGGGTGACAATATCATGATCATCCTTTTACCTTCAAGTTTGGGCAGTTGTTCTACTTTAGCTACTTCTTCAAGATCCTGTGCCAGCCGGAGTAACAGTATCTCACCTTTCTCCTTAAATAAGATGGTCCGGCCTTTAAAGAACACGAAAGCTTTTACTTTGGCGCCATCCTGAAGAAATTTTTCGGCATGTCTTAACTTAAAGTTATAATCATGCTCGTCGGTGTTGGGACCAAAACGTATTTCCTTGACAATGATCTTGGTTGTTTTGGCCTTGATCTCTTTTTGTTTCTTTTTTTGCTGATAAAGAAACTTCTGATAATCTACGATCTTACATACCGGAGGATCTGCATTGGGAGATATTTCCACCAGATCCAGGTCCAGTTCATCTGCAATTTTCAATGCTTCCTGCAAGGAATATACTCCGGTATCCACGTTATCACCTACCAGACGAACTGTCCTGGCACGGATCTGCTCATTCTTCCGGTACCTGAGAATAGTTTTCCGGTTTTTGTTCCTGTTATAAGCTATAGTACTGCCCTCCTAATTTTAGTTATTTACTCGTTTTCTTTTTCTATTTTTTCTTTCAAAAAATGAACAAAATCTTCCATTTTCATACTACCCATATCGCCTTCCCCCTGCTTCCGGACGGAAACCGTTCCATTGGTTTGTTCCTTTTCTCCGACGATCAACAGGTAGGGGATCTTCTTTAACTCACTGTCTCTAATCTTTTTACCTATCTTTTCATTCCTTTCATCAATCAGGGTGCGAATATCGTAATTATTTAGAAATTTTAAAACTTTTTTTGCAAAATCATTATATTTTTCACTGATTGGCAGTATAATAACCTGATCGGGTGCCAGCCATAAGGGAAATTTACCAGCCGTATGTTCAATAAGCACCGCCACAAAACGTTCCATAGAACCAAACGGGGCCCGGTGGATCATCACAGGTCTGTGTTTTTTATCATCTGCTCCGATATACTCAAGATCAAAACGTTCGGGCAGGTTATAATCCACCTGGATAGTACCCAGTTGCCATTCCCGGCCCAGGGCATCCCTGACCATAAAATCCAGTTTGGGACCATAAAAAGCAGCCTCTCCCCTGACAGTGGTAGTTTCCAGACCTTTTTCCGCACAGGCTTCAATGATTGCCTGTTCGGCACGTTCCCAGTTTTCATCACTGCCAATATATTTTTCCTTATCCTCAGGATCACGCAGGGAGATCTGTGCGGTAAAATTCTCAAAATGCAGTTTATTGAATATCAGAAATACGATATCAATAACTTTGATGAATTCTTCTTTCAACTGATCGGGACGACAAAAAATATGGGCATCATCCTGGGTAAATCCTCTTACCCGGGTCAGTCCATGTAGTTCGCCGCTTTGTTCATAACGATATACGGTACCAAATTCGGCATACCGTATAGGCAGTTCCTTGTATGTGTGAGGTTTGGAGCGGTATATTTCACAATGATGGGGACAGTTCATCGGCTTTAGCAAAAACTCCTCTCCTTCTACAGGTGTTTTAATAGGTTTGAAGGAATCTTTACCGTATTTCTCATAATGTCCCGAAGTAACATACAGCTCTTTCTGGCCAATATGCGGTGTGATCACCGGCTGATAACCATAGTCTTTTTGTACCTTTTTAAGAAAATTCTCCAGTCTTTCCCGCAGTTGGGCTCCCTTAGGCAGCCACAGAGGCAGCCCCTGCCCCACCCGCTGGCTGAATGTAAACAATTCCAGATCCTTGCCAATACGGCGGTGGTCTCTCTTCTTTGCCTCTTCCAGCCAGGCAAGATATTCTTCCAGCAGGGATTGCTTGGGAAAGGTAATACCATAAATACGGGTCATTTGTTTTCTGTGCTCATCGCCACGCCAATAGGCTCCTGCCACATTGAGCAGTTTTATGGCCTTTATTGATCCGGTATCAGGCAAATGAGGCCCGCGGCACAGATCAGTAAAATTACCCTGTGTATAAAACGTAATCTCCTGATCTTCCAACTCCCCGATCAGTTCAACCTTATATTCATCCCCTTTGGACTTAAAATAATCCAGGGCTTCTTCCTTTGAAACCACTTTCCGCTGATAAGTATTCTTCTGACGGGCCAGTTCCTTCATTTTTTGTTCAATACGGGGCAGATCGGCTTCTGTAATCACTACTCCTTCTCCCGGATCCACATCATAATAAAATCCATGATCAATGGCCGGACCAATACCAAATTTTATCCCGGGATACAAGGCTTCCAACGCTTCAGCCATCAGATGGGCCGAAGAATGCCAGAAGGCATGTTTGCCTTCTTCATCATCCCAGGTATAAATACGTATTTCGCTATCCTGTTGTATAGGCCTTGTCAGATCCCAAGTATCGCCGTTAACCGATATGGCAAGTGCTTTTTTCGCCAGGGCCGGATGAATACTTCTGGCAATTTCCAGACCTGTCACACCTTCGGGAAACTCCTGTTTATGCCCGTCAGGAAATGTTATAATAATCATAATCTATCTGTATCAGAAAAATGAACGGACAAAGATAATGAAAAGATAATTAAAGTCCGTGTGACTTAATCTTTCTTATTATTTTCTAACCTCTCCCTGTATTCGGACGGGGTGTAACCGGTATAGCTTTTGAAAATATTATTGAACGATGATTTTGAATTAAAACCCGCTTCCAGCCCCAATGCCAACAGACTGAAATGCTTGTATTTCGGATCTTTCATCATCCGTATCACTTCTTCTACCCGATACTCATTGACAAAGGTGTAGAAATTTTTGTTCAACTTCTCATTCAGGATCTGGGTCAGATAATGCCTGGGAATATTTAATTTGAATGTCAGATCCAAAACAGATAGTTCGCCGTTAAGATAAGGCTTTTCAACTTCCATTAGTTTCAGCAATTGTTTCAGATATTTCCGGGCCTCTTCCTCCTTAAGACCTGACCGTTGATATTTGACGCTATTGTGATTATTATTATAACTTTTATTACCGTTTTTTAGTGAACTATGGGGTTCTTCAGGTTCAACAACCCCGTAATATTTATAAATTTCCTGTTGCTTATATCCGTAGATACTAAAAGCAAAAGCAAAGAGAGTCAGGCCGATATAGGAAAATAACAGCGGATTCGGATTATTCTCTCCATTGATAATATTGAATGCACCGGCTATAAACATAGCCAGATAAGTAACTGAAAAACTTATCGAAACTCCTTTCAGCCAGTTCAGGTTAATTTTCTCAGAAGTAAAGGAATAAAGATCCCTGATCTTTTTCTGGTGTTTTCTGATCAAATCGAAAGTCAGTCCGCTGTAAACAGAGACTGAAGTAAAAAAGGAAACGCCATAGATCATTCTCAAAATAAAATTCCGGTCATGAACAAAAAAATGATCCAGTGCAATTACGTTTTGTTTCCTGTAAACAAAAGTCAAAATAAAAAATATGGCAAAAGGAATAAAATGCAACCAATTCCTCCATCCGAAACGGGGGTTCTCACTAATAAGAAATTTAGCATACAGATACATCAGCGGACCGTATGTGAACGGAATAAAAGTAAAAGCCAGCAACTCATTATAATATTCTTTGGAAAGGGAAAAGATCATCTCCACACAGATAAGAAACAACCAGGAAGCCATTACCCGGTCATATAATTGCTGCGGCTTTTTAGTAGCGATCATTAACCCGGCAAAAAAAGATTGCGCCAAACCGATATATAGTACAGGTTCCATGAAAAATAAAATCTATCAATCTCTATCAGTTAAAAAACGTCTATAAATATAAATTGTTTTTGACAATGAAAAAATTATTAAATTACAAACAAAAAAATCAGCCATGCGAGTGTCTTTTCTGTATCCGGCTTTGATTATATTTTTTTCTGTGTCGCAGGCATCTGCACAAATTACTATTTTCCCCGAAGTGGACAAAATGAAAAATTCGAAACATGTGGAGATCGCCAAAGTGGAACTATCCGATGAATTTACCATTATCGATTTCTACTATGCTCCCCCTTTTGCTGATGAAAGCACAATAACAGGAGACTGGATATGTGTGAGCAATAAATATTACATAACACCTTCCGGCATTGATACAAGAAAATATCTTATCATGGCAAAAAATGTTTCCATTTGTCCCAGATCAACAAAAGTCACTACTACCGAACGGGATGACATCACGTACCAGTTATATTTTCCTCCGATAGCACCGGGAGTTTATAAAATAGACATTATTGAAAAAAAAACCGGCGGGATCAATTTTTATGGTGTTCATATTAATAATAGCAAAAACAGAGCTAAACCCGACTCAGCTCCCTACCGGAGCCAGGATGCTTTTATGAAATATTTCTATACACATAAGAATCAATTGGATAAAATTGAAGGCCTCTGGAAACTCGATATCCGTCAACAGCATTTTTATAACCATGACAGGTATATGGAAGAACTCACTGTGGAACCGCAGGTTGTAGCTATCATGAAAAAGGGTGACCGGTTTATTACCTATGGCGAAAAGGGGGATAACCGGGAAGAATATTTTCGTAAACTGTCAGGAAAGAAAGGTTATTTTTTCAGGAAAGATATTCCGGAAGTAGGTTCCGAAGCTTCCGGTTATATCGTTTTCAGTAATCCTGATAAATTCTTCATCAAATACACCTTACCTGACCGGCTGGCCCATTACTATTTATTAAAAGACTATATGCCGGGAGACCGGCTGTATGAAATTGCCGCCTATTCCAGGATCCCCATTGAAAAACCGGAAGCTAAACCGGACCTCCTGAAGATCGGTGCTGATACATCAAAGATAAAAAACAAATAAAAAAGGAAGTATGCGTATAGATATTATTGCGGTTGTACCTGAAATGTTTAACGGTCCTTTGAACCAGTCCATTGTTCAGCGGGCTGTTAACAAAGGAATTGTTGAGATACATATCCATTCTTTGCGGGATTATGCCGATGATAATTACAAAAGTATAGATGACTATGCCTATGGAGGCGGAGCCGGTATGGTAATAAAGATCGAGCCGGTATTTAAGGTATTGGAAAAATTAAAAAAAGAACGGAATTATGATGAGATCATATACGTAAGTCCTGACGGGGAAAGGTTCGAACAACAAACTGCCAATTATTTGTCCACCCTGAAAAACATTATCATTCTTTGCGGCCATTATAAAGGGATGGATCAAAGGGTGAGGGAGCATCTTATCACCAGGGAGATCTCCATCGGCGATTATGTTCTCTCGTCAGGAGAACTGGCAGCAGCCATTATCGCCGATGCAATAGTACGACTTATCCCCGGCGTACTGAACGATGAAACTTCCGCCCTGACCGACTCTTTTCAGGACCACCTGTTGGCACCTCCCGTCTATACCCGCCCTGAAAATTTCAAAGGGTGGAAAGTCCCGGAAGTGTTGTTATCAGGCAATCAGAAAAAAATAGACAACTGGAGGCTTGAGCAGGCTATGGAGAAGACACAAAAACAACGGCCGGACCTGTGGAAAAGATCCGGCAGAAAATAAGGTAAAGTACTGTCCTGAAGACAAATATCCCGGCATGAAATTCATGCCGGGATATTAATGGTCTTCAGCTTAATCCGGTTTCATTCTGAAATATGCTTTTCTTCAAAAACATGTTTTACCTTAGCTACCATCTGATTACGTGTCAACCTGCCTTCGGTTTCCATCCCCGTCAGCTTCGGAGCAAGATGTTTGTCCTGTTTCAATTCCTTGTAAAGTCTTTTAGGCGTATTGGACGGACCAAAAACATAAATAGCATCAGCATCCCTCACTTTATTGATGATCATGTGGTAATACGTTTTCAATTGCTGTTCCTGACGCTTGGTCTTTTTTTTCTGCGGATTTACGAACATACCACCCAGTCGGGAATATTGTTTTTTTTCTCCGTCAACCCGCACCCGTGTCTCAACCGGGGAGTTGATCTCCTCAATGGCTGGTTTCCCATTTGCAAGAGTGATAAGATAAGCTTTTTCACTGTCCAGCCAGATTCCTGTTAATTTTCCCATAATATATACATTTTACAGTTATACAATAACTTAGAAACAAATACCAGGGGCAACTTTTAAGAACGATCCATACCATTAAAATACAATTTTTCTTTCGCATTACAAAATCTTTTTACCGAAATTTTATCCGTTTTTCTGCTTTGCTGTCCGTAGAATTTTCCTTTGATTTGCTTAATTAATGAATTATTCGTAACCTTGTGAAGAATAAAGAATTAGATGGTAATGGGGCAACGGCTGAAAGCAATGTTAAAATCAATAAATCCCTTTTCCCAACTTATCCGGGCCCGGGAAGAATTGCAACAACTTAATCAAAAGAAAGATAAACTGGATAAGGAACTAAAGGAAATTGAAGAAAAAAGAAAAAAGATGCTTTATCTGAAACAATAAAACCGTTTTACCTTATAAAAATGATAATTTTACAGATCTAAAACATACGACCATGAAACGGATATTCTTCATTAGCATTATGCTGGGAGTTTCTGCATGGGTGTCGGCACAATGTACTCCTGACACCAATTGTATAGATATTGATAATCCGGGTCAGATATGTCCGGATACACTTGCCGTTGCAACGCTGGGAGAAGATTATCAGCAATCCATTACCATTATTGCTCCCGATACCGCCTTTCTGGGTAATGCAGCCGTTAAAATCACGAAGATCGTTCTGGATACGATCGGAAACCTCCCTCCGGGTATCACCTTCACAAGTGATACAAATGTATTCTTCCCTGATACCATGTATTGCGTACTGCTTTCCGGAATACCAACTGATACCGGCACATGGTATCTGGATGTGGTAGTGACACCATATATTTATTCTGATATTGTGGGTGAAATTAAAATGGACCCGGTCCATGATGATTCTTCAATGTTCATCACCGTTTCCCTGGCATCCCTGTTCTCTGAAAGACCCGCAACAGGCTTCTCTCTGATCCGCGCTTTTCCTAACCCGTTCGGTGAAACCACGAAGATCGGTTTTACGGCCTCAGGGGGAGCAGAGACAGAACTGGTTATTTACAACATTATCGGGAAAATAATGTACCGGGAAAATATGCCAGGTCATCCGGGGAAAAATTATTTCAGGTTTACGGGTGAAACATTGCCTCCCGGCATTTATCCCTATTTTGTCATATCAGGGGACCGGCGGCTCTCAGGCAAACTGATCAGGTCAAAATAATCTTCCTTTACCACTTGAAATAAAGTTGCAGGGAAACATTCCGGGGCGGACGAATATCCCCGGGCCTTCCGGAATATTCACGGTTGAACAGATTCTTGCAGATTATAGACAGTTTCATAAATGCCGTCACCTGATATCCTGCCCTTACATCAATAATCCAGTTGCCCTGCCTGTGTTCCCTGAAATATTCTGGATATCCGGGCAACAGGATATTCCCAATGAACGGATCGATAAAAACAGAATCCACCCGCTCAATAGGGCCGCGATAAACAAAGGTCATACCGGCAGACAAACCTCTCCACTGCATATCGACACTACCTTTCAATCCATGGCGATACCTGTATTTCAGTATATTGTTCACAGTATCGTTTTTTGGGATAGTCAGGTCCAACGGATTCAGCCACGTATATCCCCCCAGAAATTGCACATGCACCTGCCCGGTATTTTTCTCAAGGTGAGCAATTATTTCCGTACCTGTGATCCTGGTATGGCCAATGTTCAGTGCTTTGAAACCAACATACTTAAGTGAAGGGACCTGGATACTATCAGGAAGATACAGACCAAAAGTGAATTCGATCATGTTCCGGTATTCATTTCTGAACAGGGAGAGATCCACATACCCTTTCCAGTACCCAAAAGCAAAACCCTGGATCATTCCGGCCTCCATACTCCACCCTTTTTCCGGCAACAGATCCGGATTGGGAAAGATATTCAATGCCCCGACACTGGTGGCTGTATATTTTTCTGCTATGGAGGGATAACGATAACCCTGGCCCGCCGAAAAGCGAAAGTTAGTATGGGAGAATACTCTGTAATTGATCCCTGTTCTGAAGACCGGCATAGATGTACTGGATGACTTATCAAGCCAATAAGATTCCCAGCGGCTGCCTAAAGAATATTTCAATCTTGCCCCTGCCAAACCATGTAACTGGATATACAAAGCAGTCTCATTACGATGATGCGCTCCATATAACCGGGAATTGACAATGCCATAGTTTTCAAAAACACCCGCTGTGATGCGAAAAAGCTTTGCTACATTTTTCTGATAACGGTATTCGCCCATAAAAAGATCAAAATGGTTATTCTTATCCGGATTGTCTCTCATATTATTGCTTACGGAAAAATAACGCGTTTTCAATACGTGCAAACCTCCTTTTGAAGACATATAACGAATATAGGGATCTGCGTTCATACGGTAACCGGTATAGGGAGATGTTCCGGCTATATTTTGACGATAAGCCCCTGAATCAGCATTTTGCCATAAAAAGAAATCGCTCTTATTAACATGCATCCCATTAAGATTCAGTCCATAGGAGAGTCCTTTTATTTTTTTTGACATATATCTCAGATTCAGATTTGCCCGGATATTTTTCTTATATTCCTGCTCCCGGTATCCATTATCCTGTATAACATTAAACCCACCCACAAGATCCAGATTCCCTATTTTCCGGGCATGGGAAAAAGAAGCCCCGCCCATCCACCGGGGCGTATTCCACCAAACCAGTTCCCTGCGTTGCGGAGCAAGATATAATCCGGTAAAAACCTGTGCTTCGGAAGATGGTTTCAACCCGGGTTCTTTCGTGCGAAGGTTAATGACACCATTAAGGGCTGACGAACCATACAAGACCGAAGATGCTCCCTTAATAATTTCCACCTGCGAAAGACTCTCCAGTGGCAGATAATCCCATTTTACATCTCCAGCATCTCCGGCAATCAATGGTAAACCATCCAGTACTACCAACACCCGGCTGCCTGCACCGTAACTGAATCCACTACCACCACGGATACTCGGTTGACCATCCATGATATCAATACCGGACATTTTATTCAGTATATCATCCAGCGAAACCGTGTTTTGCAAGATCATCTCCCTGGGTTTCAATACCGACATGGATACATTCACATCTGTCAGCTTCTGGGAAAATTTTTCCGCACTTACCACCACTTCATTCAATACTTCACGCTTGGGTGTAAGCCGGAAATTGATAATAAGAGTATCACCTTTTTGCAGATAAATCTTCCGGTTGGCAGATTGATAACCTACAAAACGGACATGTATAAGGTAGTTACCGGCAGGAAGGGAAAGAAAGTATGTTCCGTTATGTTCTGATGTGGTTCCCAGGTGCTCACTGACAAACACCGTAGCCCCCGGTAGTGGTAAACCACTCACTGTGTCGGTAATCGTACCAGTAATAAAACCGTCGTTCTGTGAAAAAAGCGGAAAAGAAAAACAGATAAACCCCGCCAGAATAAACAAATTTTTTTTCATCACTTGTACCGGATGATCCCCTCAAAAATACAAAAAACGACAGACTTTTTCAAGCTGCCGTTCTTTGGTAAATTTCCTTTCCTTACATTTAGCGATCAACGTTCATCCTTTATCCTTCATCGTTCATCGATCAACGTTCCATTGGTGCCCAGGACAAGAATCGAACTTGCACGGCCTATAAGCGGCCACCAGGCCCTCAACCTGGCGCGTCTACCAATTCCGCCACCTGGGCGTTTTTAAGTTTGAACGTTGATCGTTGATGCTCGAACCGATCAGCATTCAACCTCCTTCCTTTTTTCACCCGGTGGCGGAATTGCATCCCTGCATCCCGGCTCCTCGCTAAAATGACCCACCGGGTCATTTATTCTCGCTCGGCCCTGCCACCTGGGCGTTTTTAAGTTTGAACGTTGATCGTTGATGCTCGAACCGATCAACATTCATCCTTCATCATTCAACATTCATCGATCAACGATCATCGTTCATCGTTCCATTGGTGCCCAGAACAGGACTCGAACCTGCACGCTCTTGCGAGCACTAGTCCCTGAAACTAGCGCGTCTACCAATTCCGCCATCTGGGCAATACTTTTAAAAAAACCATAAAATAACCTAAAACTTTTCTTTTAACAACCTTCCTCCTTTTCTCTCACAGATGGCGGAATTGCATCCCTGCATCCCGGCTCCTCGCTAAAATGACCCACCGGGTCATTTATTCACGCTCGGCCCTGCCTCTCCACTCTCGCCCCTGCCATCTGGGCGTTTTGAAGTTTGAACGTTGATCGTTGATGTTCGAACCGATCAACATTCATCCTTCATCATTCAACATTCATCGATCAACGATCATCGTTCATCGTTCCGAATTCGGGGCTACAAAAATATAAAATTGTTTGAAAACGTTAAACATTTAAAAACTTTTTTAGTCCTTTTTCCAAAAATATTTCACTATAACAGAAAATAATGTTGTACAACTATTTTTATAAACCTTTTGAATTAGATACATTTGTTCAGAAAAATATTTTGTTTATGAATAAACGTTCAACCCAAAAGAAAGAAGCAGAAAGAATTACAGAATCATTTCTACGGGGCATTGAAAAAAAATCACTGAACTTTTTTGTCCGGGTACTACCCATTGAGATCACGCCGGATCACCTGACCGGTATTGGTATTGTTGGTTCATTTTTGGTAGCACTCGGTTATTTCCTTTGCAACTACCGTTACGGTTTTCTATGGTTGGCATCGGCAGGTTTTTTTATCAACTGGTTCGGAGACAGCCTGGACGGCAGCCTGGCCCGCTTTCGTAAAATAGAACGTCCTGTTTATGGTTTTTTTGTGGATCACAATGTGGACTCCATTTCCATTTTTGTCATTGGTATAGGCCTGGGGTTATCCCCTTTCATGCATATGACAACAGCTCTGTTTATTATTATCGGCTATTTTATGCTGGCTATCAGTACCTATATCAATTCATATCTCCGGGGTATTTTTAAAATCACTTACAGCAAAATAGGACCCACTGAAGTACGTTTTTTCGCCATTCTTGGAAATACGGCTCTTTTCTTCATCCACAAAAATCCGATATATCACATTTTGTCTTTTCATGTTACCTTTTTTGATCTGCTGGGAATTTTTGTAGCGTTTCTACTTATTTTCGGATATTTCCTGTTCTTTTTCAAGGATCTGAAAACTATCAGGAAAGAGGATCCGCCACACCCTCCGAGAAAAGACAAAGAAGAAGGATCGATAGAATAAAATACCAGATATAAATCACATACTTTAGCCCTTTAAGCTTTTCTTACCAACAACCAGTAACTGATAAAGCGATGAAGAGATGAAGAGATGAAGAGATGAAGCAAATTGGTTTAAGGGAATAGAGTTTAGAGGATTAGGGTTAGGGCGTAATATATTGTTCTTTGCGTTACTTCGCGCTTCTTTGCAGTCCTCTACGTGATAGCTTTTCTTCCCAGCAACCAGCAACCAGGAACCAGCAACCAGGAACCAATACCTGATGAAGCGATGAAGAGATGAAGAGATGAAGAGATGAAGAGATGAAGCAAATTGGTTTAAGGGATTAGGGTTTAAGGGATTAGGGTTTAGAGGATTAGGGATTAAAGCACAACCGGGTCATTTATTTTTCATTCTTTTTACCAGTGTAACAAGACCAGTCACATATCCCTATGAAATATCAAACACCGGTTAAGTTTGCCAATAACACTCATCTACAAACAACAAACCTCAAACGCAGTCGAAGGATGCATCAAACCTCAAACTTTCAAACTCTTTTTCCTTTCAGCTTTAGCCTTTCGCCTTTATACTTTACTTCACCCACGCCGGTAATCCTACATCATGCAGATGCATGACCCCTGTCCCCAACACATGGATAAAGAAATATATGGTAAAAACCCCGGCCATATTAAGCCAGAAGCCGGTACGTATCATGGTACGTATCGAGAGGCGATCGGTCCCGAAGACGATGGCATTGGGAGGCGTGGCCGTAGGAAGCATAAATGCCAGGGAGGCAGCCATGGTGACCGGTACCATAATAAGCAAGGGATTCATATTAATGCTTATAGCCAGGCCGGCAAAAACAGGCAATAACATCTGGGTCGATGCGGTATTTGAAGTCAGCTCTGTCAGGAAGGACATCATAGTAATAATGGTGAGCAGGATCCAGACCTCGGAAAACTGCCCCACCCATTTCAACGCTTCACCGAACCATACAGCCAGTCCGGATACTTCAAATCCTTTTGCCAACGCAAAACCACCTCCAAAAAGTAAGATCATGTTCCAGGGCAGCTTGTTGGCAGTTTTCCAGTCCATAATGCGGTCACCCGGATGATTCTTCGAAGGAATAAAAAACAGGATCACGGCAATGGTTATGGCCACGGTTCCGTCATTGATATATTTAGGATGACCAAACAGACGCGCCCAGCCGGGAATAGTCACATGACCCAATATCAGATCGGCGCGGGTAAGCCATAATAAAGCCAGAATGATAAAAAGGGAGATCACTACCCTTTCTTCAAATTCCATTTTCCCCAATTGTGCATACTCTTTCCGGAAAGTCTGTATGGAAATTCCCTCCCATTTGGTTTTGGGACGGTACATAAAATAGAGCAACAACCAGGCTACAGTAAGCATGGTCAGACTGATAGGCAGACCCATGATCATCCACTCGGCAAAATTGATCTCGGGGGCATGTGGAAACAAAATACTTAGTGTTTTCACCAGTACCAGGTTCGGGGGGGTACCTACAAGGGTAGCCAGTCCGCCAATCGAAGCACTGTAAGCAATACCCAGAAAAATAGCCACTGAGTATCGTTTTATATCGTCGGGATTTACCGTTTGCTCAAGTTCAAGAATGATAGACAACCCTATGGGCAACATCATCATGGTTGTGGCTGTATTGGATATCCACATGGATAAAAACGCAGTGGCCAGCATAAAACCCAAAAGTATTTTTGCAGGACTGATCCCCACATGCATCATAATGCCCAGGGCGATCCTCTTGTGAAGATTCCATTTTTCCATCGCAAGGGCCACCATAAACCCTCCAAGAAACAGGAAAATTATATGATTAAAATAGGTGGATGAAACCACCTTGCCATCCATGATCCCCATCAGGGGAAAAAGGACTACCGGCAACAAAGCGGTCACCGCCAGCGGAACAGCCTCGGCAACCCACCACGTTGCCATCAGCACGGCTACAGCCAGGGTACGGGTTACCTCCGGATGACCAGGCTTAAGATCTAAAAAAAACAATACAAACAGAAAGAAAACAATCCCAAGTATAATCCCCCATAAAGAAACAGGTTCATAATATCTCTTTTTCTTTTCCATGATCAACCCTGCTAAATTTTTTCAGTAGAAAAAGCCTAATACAGGTTAAAAATATTTATTTTTTTTATCTGTTAGATAATTTATTTTCTGTTTAAGAACAAGTTATGTATATTTCGTTAATTTATTCAGAATAATATAATATGAAATCATCTCCGGATAACAAAAAAAAACAGATCCTTGTACTGGGTATAGGGAACCTGCTAATGGGAGATGAAGGGGTAGGCATTCATGCCGTCCGTTACATGGAGGATCACACTTTCCCGGACCAGGTTACGTTGCTGGACGGAGGTACCGGAGGTTTTAACCTGCTTTCCTTCCTGGAAGATTATGACCCTGTTATTATCGTTGATGCGACATCTGACGGGAACTCGCCGGGAACTCTCCGCGTGCGGGAACCCCGCTATTCATATGAATTCCCCGCTACTCTGGGAGCTCATGACATTGGACTTAAAGATCTGATAGAATCAGCTATATTGTCAGACCGGCTTCCTCATACTTATCTTATCGCCATAAGTATTCATCTCAACA
>WFSC01000024.1 GCA_015486185.1 Bacteroidales bacterium
GTCAGGTCATTTAATCTTCTGTTGTTTATGAAAAAATTAACCTTCAAGCTGATCATACTGGGCATCACACTGGTGGTGTTGTTTTTCCTGTCTTTTAAGTATTACGGCGACTGGCTGTGGTTCCGGAACCTGGGGTACGGCTCTGTTTTTGAGACCATGCTGTGGGCCAGGCTGGGTACCTTTGCCGTCTTTTTCCTGCTGTTTGCCCTGCTGGCTTTTATCAATATTGCGATCGCCCGCAGGATCGGACGCTTTACACGCAGTTTTTATTCTGCCGGGGACAATAACCGGCCGAAGATCATGCATGTTTCCGGTGACAGTAAATTTGCCGGATATGTGTGGACTCTCTATCTGTTGATATTTTCCCTGATCATGGGCCTTGGCAGCATGAACCTCTGGGAACCGTTCCTGAAGTTCATTCATGCTGTACCTTTCGGTATAAAAGATCCTGTTTTTGGGAAAGATGCCGGTTTCTATGTGTTCAGACTCCCGGTTTATCTTTATCTGAAAGGATGGTATCTGACCTCTATGTTTATTATTATTGCCGGCGTTTTATTTTCCTATGCGGCAGATAAGGCCATTACCTTTAAGAATAACAAGCCGTCGCTCCATCCCCGGGCTGCCATTCATCTGGCCGTATTGACAGGTTTTTATCTGATCGGTGTGGCATGGGGATATTTGCTGAAACAGTATCACCTTCTTTTTTCCACCAAGGGAGTGGCTTTTGGTGCATCCTACACGGATGTTCATGCCCTGATCCCCGGATACAGGATCATGATGGTGCTGGTGCTGATCGTGGCCCTCCTGTTGATGATTATGCCCTGGCTAAAAAAATGGAAACCCGTTATTTATGCTGTCATAGCTTATGTAGCGGTGTGGCTGGTGATGATCCTGATCCTGCCGGGGGCAATGAAACAGTATATTGTCAAACCTAACGAACTGGAAAAGGAAAAACCCTATATCATCAATAATATTAATCTTACCCGCAAAGCTTACGGACTGGACAAGTTTCAGGAAAAATCCTTTCCGGCCGACCAGTCCATCAACATGAATGATCTCAAAGCGAACCGGAATACCATCGAAAATATCCGTTTGTGGGACAGACGGCCGCTGATCCAGACGTATAAGCAGTTACAGGAGATACGTCTTTATTATGATTTCAAAAGTGTGGATGTTGACCGTTATCCTTTCGGGAAATATAATCAGGTAGCCCTGGCAGCCCGCGAATTACCGGCTTCCCAGATACCGGGCAGGGCCCGTACATGGGTAAATATCCACCTGATGTTTACCCATGGTTACGGCGCGGTCATGAACCCTGTGAATAAAGTGACCCCCAACGGAATGCCGGAGTTCGTCATTAAAAATATACCTCCCCAGTCGGAAGTGCCACTACAGATCAAAGTGCCTCAGATATATTACGGGGAAGAAATGAATGAGTATGTGATCGCCCGTACATCTATGAAAGAGTTTGATTATCCGAAAGGGGACAAGAATGTTTATACAACGTATAAGGGCACGGGCGGAGTGCAATTGAAGAATGTGCTGAGGCGGATTATTTTCGCATGGAATTTTTCTGATATTAAAATACTGATATCCAGTTATATAAAAAGCGACAGCCGGATTATGTTCCATCGTGTGATCACCGAGCGGGATAAGAAAATTGCTCCTTTCCTGATGTATGACGGGGACCCTTATCTGGTGTTGGGTAAAGACGGGAAGATTTACTGGATACATGATGCCTATACTACCACAAATATGTTCCCTTATTCGGAGCCGGTACGGCAAAATCTTTCCGAAAGAGGCGTAAACTATATCCGCAATTCGGTAAAGGTAGTGATCGATGCCTATAATGGCAGCGTAACCTACTATGTGATCGACCCGTCCGATCCGCTGGTGCAGACCTACAGCAGGATCTATCCGGCACTGTTCAAGCCCATAGCAGAGATGCCGGATTTTCTGAAAGCCCATATCCGGTATCCTACCGACCTGTTCATGATCCAGAATGCCATTTACAATATCTATCATATGACCAACCCCCAGGTGTTCTATAACCAGGAGGATCTATGGAATGTCCCGACGGAGATCTACCAGGAGAGTGAACAGCAGATGACCCCCTATTATATCATCATGAAATTGCCGGAGGGAAAGAGTGAAGAATTTATTCTGATGCTGCCACTGACCCCTTCGCGCAAGGACAACATGGTGGCCTGGATGTGTGCCCGCTGCGACGGGGATCATTATGGCGAAGTGATCGTATATAGTCTGCCCAAAGAAAAGTTGATTTACGGTCCTATGCAGATCGAGGCCCGTATCAACCAGAAACCGGATATCTCCTCCGAACTGACCCTGTGGGGTCAGAAAGGCTCAAGGGTGATACGCGGGAACCTCCTGATCATACCTATTCATCATTCTTTTCTGTATGTGGAACCGGTGTATCTGCAATCCGAACAAAGCCAGATGCCGGAGCTGAAAAGGGTGATTGTATCCTTCAAGGACCGTACGGAGATGAAAGAGAGCCTGGATGCTGCCCTGCGGGCTGTTTTTGCACCCGCTGAAGCCAGCGCCGGGTCCATCTATACCAACGTACCGGAACAGACCCAAAATGTTCCTGGAATGCCTGAAAAGCCTTCAGACAAGGCGTCAGAGGCCCTGCAGCACTACAACCGGGCTATGGAATACCTGAGAAAGGGCGATTGGGCCGGTTATGGTGAGGAGCTGGACAGGATGAAGCAGGTGCTGGAGGAAATGGCAGGAGGAAGAAAAAGTAAAAAGTAATAAGGCAAAAGGTATTCTCCTTCGCTCCGTAACAGCTACAGCGGACCTATCATTCATTCTCTTACATTATTCATACGAAATTACATGCTTCATAAGAAATCAACACAAGTTTTCTTTTTTTGTCGTTTTCTTTTTTGTCGTAATAGTTTGATTCATATTGTTTTTTATCGTACATTTATTGATTAACATGTTTGTTGTGCATGATGAAGGCGCAATGTTCAAATACCCGGCTCCCAAAGACAATTCCTGCATTGATGATCCTCTTTTCATTTATTGTTTTGGAGGCGCAGGAACCTGCTGTTATTTGGAAGCCTGATAAAGTGGAATTTGAACATATCGGAGAGAGGAATGGAATAGGGAAATACATAGAGTCTGTATATCAGGACAGCAGAGGGTTCATCTGGTTTGGTTCATGGGGATATGGATTGTACCGGTTCGATGGTTACCGATCAGAAAATTTTGTTTACGATTTGAAGGATCCTGCAACCCAGGAACTTAATGGGGATATTATTTTTAAGTTCGAGGACAGCCCGGGAAATATATGGTTTCTGGCTGATAATATATTACACAGGTATAACCGTGCTACGAATAATTTCTCCCGGTTTCTGCACGATCCGGCTGATCCGGGAACCATTCCGGATGGAAAGATAAGTTCCGTTATTGAAGACCATCAGGGAAATATCTGGATCGGAACCTACAGGAGCAAAAAGACCGGAACAGTGGGTTGTCTTTCCAGGTATAACAGCGTATCGGGAAAGTTTGTTCATTACAAAATCAGGCAGGAAGGACCGGATACGCTGCTATCTGAGGGCATTACCGGTTTATACCTGGATCATACCGGAGAGTTGTGGGCGGGAACGGCTTCCGGTGAGATCATACGGGTACATGCGGACTCTGCTGTTGCGGTCGGAGACTTTATTCACTATACTCATGAATCGAACGATCCAGAAAGTTTGTTGAGATCCGGAGTGTCTGACATCAAAGAAGACAAGTCCGGGTCGCTCTGGTTTGCAACTTATGGTGGCGGATTAATAAAGTATGACAGGAAAGAGGATAAGATCCTCAGGTATTGGGTGCATCCTGATAAGTCGTCCGCAATGAACGAGATCAAAATATTATCGCAGGACCCGGAGGGAGGATTATGGCTGGGGACCATGGGAGGGCTTGCCTTTTACGACCGGGAGAAAGATACTTTTGTGATTTATCAGCATGATCCCGCTGATCCTTTCAGCCTTACCCCGGGGCCTGTGACTGCAATTGCCCATAACAATAAAAGCATGACCTGGATATTGACCTCTCGTGGTTGGAATTCAAATGGTTTGAATATGCTTGACCGGGCTACAGGCAAACTTTCCGGTTACAAAAGTGATCCCCGGGATCCTTCCGGCTTGTCAACCAATTATATTAACACTTTGTTTGTTGATAATACCGGGATCCTCTGGGTTGGCACTACTGACGGAGGCATAGATAAATTTGACCCGAAGAAGTGGAAATTCGGCATTAAACGATTCGGACCAAACAGTTCAGCCGGTATCAATTCAGACAGGATCTATCCTATTACAGAAGATCATAACGGCATGCTCTGGATCGGGACCCATGGCAATGGTTTGTACCGGTTCGACATAAATTCGGGTGCAGTTACCAATTACATGTATGATTCGAATAAAATCGACACTAACCTGATCCAGTCAATATGTGAAGGTCCGCCGGGAACCCTCTGGCTGGGGGGGCTCGGGGGCCTGAAAAAACTGGATCTGAAAACAATGAAGGTCAGACATTTTATTATCAATCCGGATGATCCCAATGCTTTTATAGGTCCGGATCACAGCCTGTTTATCCGGAGAGACAGTTCGGGGATATTGTGGATCGGTACCTGGGGAGCTGGTCTGCAACTTTTTGACCCTAAAACCGAAACATTCGAACATTATGATAAATTCTCGGATAAGCAGGAAGGCCTCACAAGCAACTATATTATGTTCATTTATGAAGATCATGAGGGAACGGTCTGGCTGGCGAGTTTCGATAAAGGCTTATTCAGATATATTCCCGGAGAGAAAGGGCGCCCTCTTCAATTCAAAAACTACGACAAAGACCGGTTGAACGGCCTCAGCTCTGATGTAGTACGATGCATGGTGGAAGACAAAGCAGGCAATTTGTGGCTGGGGACAGAAGAGGGAGGCCTGAACAAATTTGATAAAAAGAAGGAAACTTTTACCTATTATACCGTGGAGGATGGTCTGGCAAGCAATACGATTTACGGGATCCTGGCGGATGAAAAGGACAACCTGTGGATAAGTACGGCCTGGGGTCTTTCAAAGTTCGATCCTGCAAATGAGAAATTTGTTAATTATGATCTGTCCGACGGACTGCAGGGAATGTGGTTCAATTTCAATGCATTCTGCAAAAGCCGGACCGGGGAAATGTTTTTCGGAGGGGGTATGGGAATGAATTATTTCTATCCCGACAGAGTGAAAGAGAATCCCTTTGTTCCTCCCGTGGTCA
>WFSC01000025.1 GCA_015486185.1 Bacteroidales bacterium
ATGACCTGGCCGACGATGCCTCCATTCAGGAAAATTCCGATCAAAACAAAAAACAAGGCAACCCAGAAACCGGCACCCATAAAAGCCCGGATGCCATCGCCATGAAAATGCATAACCTCCCGGAAAGTAGTATAATCAAAATCTTTCAGCAACCCGGCAACATTCATGGACATACCGGATGCCTCCTGTAAAGCAGATCTGAAAGGGATTACCAGGGAAAGGCCTGTGAGCAGTGTTATCAGATAGACCAGCGTCACCATACGAAGGGTATGTACGGTACTCTTGAAACCTTCGGCATATACTTGTAAAATATTCATTTTTCTAAAGATTACGGATCATGAAAAAATAGAAAAGTTAAGCATCATATTCTGCAGGGCAAAAAGATATTTCAGGGCATATCTCCAAAACAAGGCCTTGGGCGGTTTTATTTGCCGGCTATTGTTTGTCAGGTTGATATCTATCAAAATTTTATTCTCCGGATCGATCCGGGCCCACACAACTTTTTCCGGACCGGTAAAAGAATAAGTCTGTACGCGGGCCTTCCCATCCCATTTTTCAGTGATCTCTTTCCCATTTTCAAAATGGATAAGCACTTCTTCCGGCATGATCACTTCACCCAGTCTTTCAATGACAACTTTTGAGTGATAAGACACGTTTTTGCTTTTTGTACGGCCTTTATATATCATCCTGCCGTCTGCATCAAAGATCCCTTCCGTCGGTTTAACTTTTTTATTTGATATTCCGGCAAGTTTATAGTCACATACATCCGTACCGTACAGCACATCATCAAAGAACCAGTTCATATTCTCCCCGAACTCATTTCCATGTTCTTTCTTCACCACTTCATTGACAACGGCAATAAAATCCCTCCCACAGGGATGTTTGAATTTCCACCGTTGATAATACGTTTTCATAATATCGTCCATGGTCCGGTCTCCAACGAGCCGATGCAGCGTTTCCATCCATGTTGTGGTTTTGCTGTATGACATGGCACTGTAGGCTCCCTCCGGAAACCCCCAGGCCGTATTGAACACCTCAGATATTTTGGGATCTTTCATTGTGGTATATCTGAGGCGCTGGCTCTCCAGGTCACCAAAATGAAACTTAGGAAATCCGACAAATGAAGTTTTTACACCATAGGTGCTGTCCATAATGCGTGTTTCGAACCAGGTATTAAACCCTTCATCCATCCAGGCTTCTTCAAACTCATTGGTCGCAAGAATACCCATAAAATAGTTATGTCCGAATTCATGGATCACCACGTCTTCGGTAAACCGTACCCTGGGTGACATCTTCCAGAAACAATCGGCGGTAAAGAATGTCGGGTATTCCATCCCTCCGGATCCTCCTCCGCCCAGCGGCGGGTCAACAATAGTAAGGGTTTTGTAAGGATAAGTCCCCAAATGGGCGTTAAAAAAGCTCAGGGCTGCTTTGACCGATTGGGTATGCCGGTCAGCCTGATCAAAATGCTCGGGCTGTAACAATACCCTGATCTTCACATCCTTCCACTGATCATTTACTACTTTGAAATGAGGAGAAGCTGTCCAGGCAAAATCCACTACATCATAAGCTTCGTAGTGCCAGGTTACGGTTCCGTCATCATTCTGTTTTTTCCCCGTCAATTCTCCTACCGCGCCAACAATAAATTTCTCCGGCAGGGTGATATTCACTTTATACACACTGAAATTGGCATAAAACTCAGAATGGGCATGAAACTGATGACAGTTCCATTGCCCTTTCACGGCATAACGCATACCGGCAGGCTCATAGACACCGATCTTGGGAAACCACTGGGCCACGAGAAAATAATCATCAAAATAACCGGTACGTGCAAAGATCCTTGGCAATTTCGAGCGGAAATCAATAAGAAGACGGATGGAATCTCCCGGCATAACCGGTTCATGTAAAGGAACAGAGATCACTGTCTGATCCTTGTCATTCTGATCGTCCGGATGGATATACCGGATGCCTCCGGCCAGATCCACGCCACCGGCCGTTTCCATCTTCAATATTTTCTCCCATCCCCATATCAGGGAATCATTTCCCCTGGCCCTGATACCTCTCAACTTACCCCCCGACTCTATCCAGAAGGTAGATTCACTGTTTTTGAAAGCGTTCAAATACATGTGGAAACGAAGCTCATGGATCGTATCCTGCGATGGATTTTTCCAGTCGAGGATCATATGTCCGTTCACGATCCTGGATACAGGATCAAGCCTTACCGACATATCGTATTTGGTAATACGCGGACTCAGGGCTTGGCCGGTTACGGAAAAAACAATAAAAAGAAATAACGATCCTGTCAGGATCCCTCTTAAAAACGATCGAAAATGTGTTTTCATGATGACAGAAAATTAGTTAGACATCAGGATATAATTGCGGGTAAAAATTAATTATAGTTAAAAAAGAGCTTTTTACATATTGTCTCAGCGCGTCCTGCGGAATTAATTCTGCTGTCTCTGCATGAACGAAAATTACTGGTTTATTATTCATCATGCCATTGTTTAGGATCCGGTAAACTCACCCTGAACATGTTCAATTATTCCCCGATAAAATAAAATCATATTCTCCCGAGCCGCTTGAAAAAGTGATGTAGCCTTTTTTGGAAACGGCTCCAGTGATGCCCTTATCTCCTTTTATATAAGCATTATTTCCCCAAACCGGTTTCCCGTTTTCCGTAACGGTAACTTGCTTAAAGCCCAATACGGGAATACTGACAGCAGCCTCGCTGTTGGCCGGAATAGTAACCCGTAAACGGATGTGGCCGGGGGTACGCTGCCATTCCGAAACGATCCTCCCACGCACCGTATATACCGAAGCCCTGACCTGTGATAAACCCGCAGGTATAAAAGGCTGTATATGAATGTGTCTGTATCCTGCCGTAGTTTCTTCATCAACAGGAGACCGGATCCCGGCAAGATACTTATAGAAATATTCCTCAACCGTTCCGAACATCTGGTGGTTATGGGAGTCCTTGCCATCCCATTCTTCCCAAAGCGTGGTCGCACCGTTCTTCAGCCAATAGCCATATCCGGGATAGGTAGTCTGTGTGGCAATGGTATAAGCCAGATCACTCCGGCCTGCATGTGCCAGCACCCGCCACAGGTATTTGGTACCGATAATGCCGGTATTCAGATGTCCCTTGTGAGTAATTGAAATATCATTATACAGATCCTGCAACACTTTATCACGATGTCCTTCAGGAACAACATGCAGGGCCAGCGCCAACACCTGATAGGTTTGATAAAGGGAATCCGTACCGTAAAGACCCGTTTCCCGGTTAAAAAATTTCCTGTTCAGTGCATTTTTTATGGTATCCGCCAGCGCCGCATATCTCGCAGCATCCTCCTTATGACCAAGCATGCCGGCCATTTTTGACAGCAACGAGGCATCCAGATAATAATACAGCGTATTGACTACCGGATGATTGGGCCCGTCAGATTGTCCCGGGGCACACCATTCGCCCAGACAATCCCAGTACCCTCCAAAGGCATCAATGATATAAGGTTCACCTGGATTGGCATCTGTTCTTCCCAGATGATGCAGATATTGCAAATAGCGTTTCATGGATGAATAATGATCCGCCATGACTTTTTTATCCAGATAATACTGATACATCCACCAGGGGATCAG
The DNA here is from genome assembly GCA_015486185.1 of Bacteroidales bacterium. Lineage (GTDB taxonomy): Bacteria > Bacteroidota > Bacteroidia > Bacteroidales > VadinHA17 > DRPN01. Next base: position 3,634 of record WFSC01000025.1, read on the forward strand.
GATATAGGCACTTCCCCAGGCGATCCCTCCCCCGTTTCCTCCGATCAGTGTCGGGGCCGTGTTAGGTATGCGTCCATTATCATACTGTGAATCCTCCATGTCATTCATCCATTTGGTATAGAAAGAAGCCATCCGGAAATTATGGATACTTGACTCTGCAATGATCTCCCCGTCACCCGTATATGCTCCTTTTTCCCTGTGAGGACAGTCGGTAGGTACACCCACGAGATTGCTTTTCTGTGACCAAACGGCTGCCCGGTACATTCGGTTCAGCAATGAATCGGATGTCACAAATGTACCGGCGGTTTCAAAGGCGGTATGTACAACCCGGCCTTCCAGACTTATCTCTTTCAGATCATCCGGTCTGTCCGTTCTCACCTCGGCATACCGGAAACCGGTATAGAAAAAACGGGGTTCATAAACCTCTTCACTATCTCCCTTCAGGGTATAATCGGTCCATACTCCGGCATGATAGGCAAACTTTGTACTCAGGTGATCACCGGGTTCAAGTGATTTGGGGAAAAGGGAATCATTAAGGGTCTCTGCCCCGCGGATACGCAACGTCAACCCCCGTTTTCCCTTCACACGGATGCGCCACCAACCGGCAAAATTCTGACCCAGATCAAAAAGAAAAACGCCCGGAGCGGGCTGTGTTTCCGCAACCGGCCGGATGGTCCGGGTTACTTTCACCGGTGGCATAAGTTGAGACCGGAATATTGCAGCAGGGTTTCCGGCAACGGTTACACGCTCCCATGCCGAATCATTAAATCCCGGTGATGACCATCCGGGTTGCTCCAGCCGGGCATCATAATCCTCTCCGCCATACACATGATCAAAGGTCACCGGACCGGAAGAAGATCTCCATGACCCGTCCGTAACACACCGGCTTTTACTTCCGTCCGTATAGATAATATCCATTTGCATAATGGCACGGGGAGTGTTGGTTCGTGCCTTATGGCCCCTCCATCCATAACGGCCTTTCACCGCTATTACCCGGTAGGTGCCGTTACCCAGCATGATCCCGGCAGCATTTATGCCTTCTTTCAACTGCTTTGTCACATCATACGTCGCATAAAGGATCCTCTTCCGGAAATCCGTCCTCGCCGGATCCAGCACACGGTCTCCAACTTTTTCCCCGTTCAGATAAAGTTCATACTGCCCCAGCCCGGTAACGTAAGCCCAGGCATGCAGTATCTTTTTATTTTCATCAATACGGAATTCCTTCCTTAACAGCGGCGCCTGAATAGAGGTATCTGCCGCGGTGATCCACCGGGCCTTCCAATCGGATGGATGAAACAGACCGGTCTGAAACCAGACCTTATCACCGGAAACGGCTTTTTTACCGTTCTTATCCCATAGCCATACCTGCCAAAAATATTTTCTCCCGCTTTCAAGCGGTAGCCCCTGATAAACGATCCCGGCAACCTGATTCGACTGAACCTTTCCCGAATCCCAGACTTTCTTTTCCCCCCGGGACGTTTCTTTGGTCACAACGATCCTGTATGCAGACTGCAAAATGCCCCTGCTTCTGCCGGTAATAATCCATGAAAACCGCGGATGTAATACATCCACCCCTACAGGATTTACAAGGTACTCACATCTCATGTCCTCTACAGCGACCCCTGGTCCGTTTGAGGTACATGCATCAGCAAAATATAACAGTGCCGCAAGAAAGACAGCAAGGGACAGGAAACCAAGATATTTCTTCATTTGATAAGTTTTTGTTGCCCGATGTTAAAATAATCATTACGAATATACTGACTTTTTTAGATTTAAAGATATTAAGCCATAAATGTATCATCCTCTCCGTTGACATCACCAATAGCATTCTTCTCTCTATCCCGGAACTTTTGTAAACGCCGGTCCTTGCAAGGTGTGGTTTATCTTATTAAAACCAGCCAAACGGTTACTCCCGTAACTATAAAAAATATAACCGAGTAAAAATGAAAGTAAAAATATTTCGATTTGTTCCGGATAAAACGCAACGCAATAAGATTGGCAAAAGAGGCAATAAATAAACCGTTGCCTCCGATATTCACGGCATAAGCAAGCATTTTATAATTGGTGGTGTAGGGAGATAATAAAACCGTTGCCGGAACATTACTGATAACCTGAGATCCTAAAGTCCCGGCCAGATAAAGATGATGAGCATCGTGTAACTGTAACCGGGTAAGAAATGCGGAAACTGCCGGAGCCTGACAAATAAGGCCGATATCAATAAAAATGAAAAGAAAAAGAAAAAGCAGCATCCAGTCAGCATGGGAAATAACCCTTAAGTAAAAAAAGGAATAAATAAGGAAAATCACAGGCAGGAACCAGATTCCAAAATCCATTTCTATGGAAAAGATAAAACCGGCCAATAGGAGAAGAGAAATGATAAATAACTTATTGTTTACAGGGTTAATCTTCTGATCATCATTATAGGTCACTTTTCCGGAGGGGAAAGTAAAGAAAGAGAACAAAAACAGCCATACCATACTCAGCAACACAACCAGGGATAACTCCCTTATAAAAGATAAAAATGAGATGCCCCACATATGCCAGAGAAAAATATTCTGCGGATTGCCAATAGGGGTAAGAGCCGATCCGGCATTTACGGCCAAAGCTTCAAAAATGATAATTTTACTGAAGTCCTTTTTTTGAATCTTTTGTATCCCAATGGTGAGGGGAATGACAATGAACAGGGCAATGTCATTGGTTAAAAATGTGGAGAGAAAAGCGGATAGAAAAATTAAAAAAAGAGCCAGATACCGTTCATTATGAATCTTCCGTGATAAGCGAAAAGCCGTTAAGTGAAAGTATCCGCTTTCCTTGATGCCCATGGTGACCATCAATAAACCTGCCAGCGTGTAAATCGTTTTCCAGTTTATATAAGAGGGGAGCTCTGTCACAGGCCGGTGCAAAACCACCGTTAAAACAGGAGAAAGGAGAATAAGCCCCAGTAAAAAAAGATTATTCTTCAGGAATTTTTGGAACCCGGTTGCCGGACTACGCGTGACAGTCATATTTTTTCACTTACTGCTATAAGTCGCGAAAGTAATAAAAAAACAGCTTTTATTATCCAAGGATCATGTAAGCAACTCCCAGAAAAATAGCGGTTCCGATGATGTCCGACAGGGTAGTGATGAGGGGAGTGCTGGCTGTAGCCGGATCCCTTTTGAATTTCGCAAAAATAAAAGGGAGAAGGATCCCTATAATACTACCAATAATCACGTTTACGATCATGGCTATGACAACAACTTCAGCAATTAGAAAACTTTTCCCCCGGACCAATCCCATCACAGAAATGCCCAATCCCATGACCAGCCCCAATAAGGTAGCAACCACCAACTCCTTCCAAAGTAAATAGATCCAGTCTTTTTTCTGTACCGTACCCAGGGCCAGTGCCCTGATTACCAAGGTAGAGGACTGACTCCCCGCATTTCCGGCAGTATCCACCAAAACAGGGAGGAAGGTAACAAGCACCACATATTTTGCAATGGTTGCTTCAAATCCCTGAATGATCCCTCCGGTTATCAGATCCATGAACAGCAAGGCCAACAACCAGGTGATCCTGCTCCTGAATATTTTACTGACAGGTATTTCCTTCAGGTTGGTGATAAAATTCAGATCTTTGGTATCCACTTCAACAGCAGAGGCTTTTGCAAAATCTTCCGTATTCTCTTCCTGTAAGACATCCAGAATATCATCTACAGTGACAATCCCCAAAAAATAATTTTTTTTATCGGTCACCGGAAGAGCTATCAGATTATACTTCCGGAAAAGCTTGATGGCATTTTCCTGATCCTCTTCTACACCAATCGAAATATAATGGTGGTCCATAATATCCCGTACCGTAAGATTTTCATCCGCCAGGAGGATCCTTCTGATGGGAATATCATCCAATAATTTCCAGTTATCATCCACAACATAAACCATATCAATGGTTTCAGCATCTTTTCCCCACTTCCTTATATGTTGTATCGCTTTTTTTATAGTCCAATAAGGCTTCAGGGCAACATACTCTGTGGACATTAAACGCCCTACACTGTTTTCAGGATATCCCAGTAGTTTTAAGATCTCTTTCCTTTGGGCAGGGTGAAGAATATTAAGGAGTCTGTGCGTTAATGTTGGAGATAAAAGTTCAAAAAGCTCCGTTTTATCGTCGGATTTCAGGTAATTTATTATTTCAACAATGTGTTTTTCATCAATATTATTGAGTATAAATTCTTGTAGTTTGACATCCAGTTCTGCAAAAACATCCGACTGAACATTTTTTGGTAACAGCCTTAAAACAATGAGGAGCTCCTTTTCATCCAGGGTTTTCATTAAATCGGCAATATCAGGAACCGTATAATTTTTAAGGATCTCTTTCAAAGCCCTCCAATCATTTTTATTCAGAGCTCTTTTTATGTTTTGTATATCATTTTTTTTCATCTCCGTTGTCGTTTAAGGAACTCAAATGCCAACCAAAGATATACATACTCCTGCTGACCGGGAAAATTTATGTCAGGTATTTTTGAGGCATAAATGAATACTGAAAAAGAGGATAAAGCTGAAAAGGCTAAAGGAAAAGTGTTGCTGGTTACCGGGTACTGGCTCTGTTTCTCGCAGATAACGCAGATTAACGCAGAAAATGCTAAAGGCAGAAGAATTGATAGTTACTGTGTGGTCAAATCACAAATTACAAGCACCAAATAACAAATAAATCAAACTCAAATTCCAATTTTCAAACTTCAAACAGGTTTGTTTATAAAGAATTATTGATTTCATAAAGTTTTGTGTAATTTTACCAGATGTCTTTTTTACCATGATTTGTAAAAAATATATCATCAGAAACGGACGAAGGATTCCTGTATATAAATGCCTTGTGGCAGATGATTATGAGAATATGGGATTGTCCCAGTGCCTGATCATACGGAAACAACCAGGCGGAAAATTTATGTTTGCTTTTTTTCTTATTGACCGGCTTTGCCTCGGAGTAAAAGATGTCATAGTTAATTGCAACTTTAGCGAAATTCAAATCGAAGATTTAATAAAAAAAATATCCGGACAATCTGAGCTGAAGGAAGTATCACCTGTTTATTTTCACAACCTGGTGTATGCGGCAGTAGATTATGCTTCAGAGCTCGGTTTCAAACAACATAAGGATTTTCACCTTGCGGAATATATACTTGACCCGACTCTGATCGATGACGGCATTGACGAAATCGAAATGGGGAAAGAAGGGAAACCTGTATACATCAGTGGTCCTTATGACAATGTAAAGAAG
>WFSC01000026.1 GCA_015486185.1 Bacteroidales bacterium
CTATGTTATGGGCATTCACCGGTGCATTCTCCACACCACCCGACGTACTTACATGGGCTCCCACAAATTTTCCGTTTTCCATTTTTCTATTATTTTTATCAATTTTTTTCGGTACAAGTCATCCAGTTCATCGTTCAACAATCATCGATCAACATTTCATTTATCTTTTCCCTTCTTACTTCTGCCTTTTACCTTATACCTTCTGCTTTTTGCCTTATACCTTAATGTGCTTCCAGCCAGTTCTTTCCGGTTCCATAATCCACGGTAAGTGGCACTTTCAGTTTCACCACGTGCTCCATTTCATAGATCACTTTTTCTATGACTTCCTCTTTCTCGGGCAAATATACATCGAACAGCAATTCATCATGTATCTGAAGGATCATTTTCGTCTTTAATTTTCGTTCTTCCAGCAGTTTTTGGATACGTATCATAGCTCCTTTAATAATGTCAGCTGCCGAGCCCTGGATAGGTGCATTGATGGCATTCCGTTCGGCCATGCTCCGGATAAAGGAATTGCCCGAATTGATATCCCGCAAATACCGCCGGCGTCCCATGATCGTTTCAGCATAACCTTTTTCCCTGGCCTTTTGGATACTGGCATCCATATATTTTTTTACGCCCGGGAAAGAATTAAAATATCCGTCTATCAACTCTTTGGCTTTCGTTCTGGATATCTCCAGCCGTTGGGCCAATCCAAAAGAAGAGATCCCATAAATAATACCGAAGTTTGCTGTTTTGGCATGACTGCGCATTTCACGGGTCACCTCATCCAGGGGCACATTATATATTTTTGCTGCTGTAGCGGCATGAATATCCCTGCCTTCCAAAAATGCCCGGATCATTCCCTCATCTTCGCTCAGGTGGGCCATCAGACGCAATTCGATCTGGGAATAATCGGCCGACAATAACAAGTATTCTTCTCCGCCAGCTACAAAGGCTTTACGTATTTCCCGGCCGCGTTCTTCCCTCACCGGAATATTCTGCAGGTTGGGATTGGCAGAACTGAGCCGTCCGGTAACGGCAATGGCCTGATTGAATTCGGTATGGATACGACCCGTACGGGGATGTATCAGTCCCGGCAGGGTTTCTACATAAGAAGAAAGCAGTTTCCGTATCGACCGGTAGTCCAGCACTTTTTCTACAATAGGATGTTTTCCTTTCAGTTGCATCAAAACCTCTTCACTGGTAGAATATTGTTTTGTTTTGGTTTTTTTTGCATTGTCTGTGATCTTTAGCTTTTCAAACAACACATCCCCCAGTTGTTTGGGGGAAGAGATATTAAACTCCATCCCGGCCAGTTCGTAAATTTCCTTCTCCAGTTTTTGAAGCTCCGTTTTCAGGGTTTTTTCATACTGTTTCAATACGCCGGGGTCAACCCGCATGCCGGTACGTTCCATTACCAATAACACATGTATCAGAGGCATTTCGATCTTTTCCGCCAACCGGTCCAGACCCGTTTTTCTCAATTCGGGCTCCAGGAGCTCCTTTAACTGCCAGGTAAGATCCGCATCTTCCGTTGCATATTCTTTTATAACCTCCGTTTCCACAGAGCGCATACTGATCTGGCCTTTCCCCTTTTTCCCGATCAGTTCTTCTATAGGCACCGGCTTGTATCCCAGCATATTTTCACACATATCATCCAGGTTATGCCGTTGTTCGGGATAAAGCAGATAATGAGCCAGCATGGTATCGAAGACCTGTCCTTTCAGGCTGATGCCATAATTTGCGAGCATGTGCATATCGAATTTCATATTTTGTCCCACCTTGCTGATCCCGGCATTTTCAAAAACCCTTTTTAATAGATTCAATCGTTTTTCAGCCTCCCTGCGTTCGGCCGGCAAAGGGACATAATATCCTTCATGCTTTCTATAAGAGAAAGAGAGTCCTACGATCTCTGCATCCATAAAATTCAATCCGGTAGTCTCGGTATCAAAACAAAATTCTTTCAATCCGGATAAGGTTTTGGCCAGGTGTTCCACTTTATCGTTGGTATCCGTTAAATGATAACGGTGCTCAACGTTAGAAATAGATCGCCGCTCATCCTGACCAGCATTTCCGGACGGGGAATTCTGATCAAACAGGCTTCCCTGGACAGCAGTATCTGATGCTTTTTTTTCCTCATTTTCCTGTGGAATTACGCGTTGCAACAAGGTACGGAATTCCAGCTCATGAAATAATTCTCTGATCTTATCTTTATCCAGACCTGAATTTTCAAACAGCTTTTCATCAAAAGTAACAGGGACATCTGTACGAATAGTAACCAGATCACGTGAAAGCAATATCTGATCCTTGTTTTGGATCAGGGTTTCTTTCAGTTTTCCGGATAAATCATCTATGTGATCATACAGGTTTTCCAGCGAACCGTATTGATTGATCAATTTTTTAGCCGTTTTCTCGCCTATACCGGGTGCTCCGGGAATATTATCAGCAGCATCTCCCCAAAGGGCCAGCACATCAATCACCTGCCTGGGTTGTTCCACTTGGAAATACTCAGGCAGATCCCTGATCCCCACCTGTTCAATCTCATTTTTTTTGGTTCTTGGTTTTAGTAAAAACACCCGATCGGAAAGCAACTGCAGATAATCTTTATCCGGTGTTACCATATAGGTTTTATAACCCTTTTCCTCAGCCTGCTTTGACAACGTCCCGATCACATCATCAGCCTCAAAACCGGGTTGTTCGAGTACAGGAATCCGGTAAGCTTCGGCCAGTTTTTTGATATAAGGAACAGCTATTTTTATATCTTCAGGCGTTTTATCACGGTTGGCTTTGTATTCGGGATATATTTTCTGCCGGAAAACCGGATGTGGCGGATCAAAAACAATGGCCAGATGAGAAGGGTCATACGTCTTAAGTAATTCTTCAAGTGTTGTCACAAAACCAAATACAGCAGAAGTATTTAATCCTGTAGATGTAATCCGCGGATTCCGGATAAAGGCAAAATAGGCTCTGAATATCAAAGCATAGGCATCCAGCAGATATAATTCCTTGTTTTTTTTCTCTTTAGTCATTTTTTTAAATGATTTCAACTATTATCTTCCAGGCACCATTCGGCATAGCTGGATTCGGTTTCGTACAATTGAAGTTTTACCAACTCAATGTCATCCGGTAATTTCTTTTCCAGAACCTCAACAAAATAAAGTAACAGGTTTTCACTGGTCGGTTGAAAAGATGTGAGTTCGTACTTATCAAACATTTGTTCCACCTGGTTTAGAAAATCATGTGGAGCTTCTTTGCTAACTACAACACAATGATCATATCGCTGCACAATGCTTTCATGAACGATCTTTTTCAGATCGCCAAAATCCATGACCATCCCGTTTTTTGCATTCCGGTTATCCTGCACCGGGACACCTCTGACCGTGACAAATAACTTATAGGAATGTCCATGGATGTTGCGGCATGCCCCATCATAATTCCAGAGTGCATGCGCCATCTCAAAATCAAATTTTTTAGTGATCCGTATCTTTACCATAGCGTTTTATCTACCATATGCAAAGATAAGAAAAGATAAAAGAAATGTTGATCGTTGATCGTTGATTGTTGAACGGATGAAAAGCCCCGACCGGTCCCCGAGTGGGCCGAGTGCAGCGAGGGTTGTATCGAGGGGAGGGGAGGGGAAGAGTATGGTTGATTGTTGATCGTTGATCGGAGGAGGAATGACTGAGAGACTGAGTGACTGAGTGACTAAGAGACGAAGAGAAGGATGAATGAGTGAATGAGTGAATGAATGAATGAATGAATGAGTGAATGATAGAATGAGTAAATGATAGAATGGAAAAATGGAAAAATGCATGCCTGCCGGCAGGGAATTTGGTGCTTGTAATTTGTGATTTGCCGAAGGCGCGACCAGCAACTTCTATGCATTTTTACTCACACAGTCAAGGATTTGGCTGATGTTGTCGTATTTCAGAAAATAATAGGTGTTTTTACCATCTCTTTTGGATCCCAGCACACCCTTATCCTTTAATATGCCCAGATGATGCGAGGTGGTGGATTGTTCGATCCCCAGCAGTTTATGTATTTCCGTAACGGTCAACGTACCCTTCTCTTCCAGGTAATTCAATATGGCGATGCGCATAGGATGAGCAATGGCCTTTAAGATGTTGGCGGCACGTTCCAGCTTTTCCGTTGATAAATTCCGTTTTGTCATCTTATTATTTTATTGATACAAATATATAAATATGTTAACATGCTTTATAAGATATTTATCATAATCCTGTCTCCAAATAATATGTTATATGGCATAATTTATAATTTTGTATCCTTATTTTATATCTACTTTATGAAATATACTTATCTGGAAGAGATCCGAAAGCCCATTAATAAGGAATTAAAGGAATTTGACCGTTATTTTAATTCTTCCGTTAAAGGTTCCAGCCAATTGCTAAACCTTATTATGCGGTTTGTATTGCATCGTAAGGGCAAACAGATGCGACCTATGTTCGTTTTATTGACTTCCAAAATGTTGGGAGAGATCAATACACGCACCTATACCGCAGCTACACTGATCGAATTACTGCATACAGCTACACTGATCCATGATGATGTAGTAGATGAATCTTTTGAACGAAGGGGTTTTTTCACGATCAACGCGCTCTGGAAATCCAAAGTAGCAGTTCTTACAGGCGACTATCTGCTGGCCAACGGCCTGTTGCTAACTCTGAAAAACAAAGATTATGATATGCTGGAAATTGTATCCCGTGCTGTCAGTGAAATGAGTGAAGGCGAATTGAACCAGATACAAAAATCAAAAAAACTGAATCTTACGGAAGAAGATTATTTTTCAATCATCCGTATGAAAACCGCCTCTTTGTTTTCTGCCTGTACAGAGTGTGGCGCCAAAGCTGTTACCGATGATGATAAGATCATTCTGTCCATGCGGCAATTTGGTGAAGCCCTGGGGATCGCATTCCAGATACGTGATGATATTTTTGATTACCAGCACAATGGCATTACCGGTAAGCCTATGGGTAATGATCTGAAAGAAAAAAAACTTACCCTCCCTGTTATTTATGCTCTGTCACGATCTTCTTTGCCCGAAAGAAGAAAAATGCGTTCTGCCATTCGCAGAGCAAAAAAAGACAAAAAGGCCATCGAAAACATTATCCTTTTTGTTGAAGAAAAAAACGGACTGAAATATGCGGAAACGATCATGCAGGAATATAAAAAAAAGGCCCTCTACCTATTGGAGCCGTTCCCGGATAACGAGGCAAAGGAAAGTCTGATAAGACTGGTAAAATATGCCGTGGATAGAAAGAAATGAACGCCGAATACCGAATGTTGAACACCGAACACTGAATGTCGAATGACTGGCGTCTTCGATAAACAATACAATATCAGTTCTTTATCTTTGTCTGCAACCCCTACCTCTGGAGGCAGAGGCTTTCAACATTCTGACTTATAGGGCCTTGCGCAGATAACATTGTGATCTCTTCGTGAAAACATAACAACCTGAGTTCGATATAAGAAAAAGTAAAAATATTTATTAGTTAAAAATCCAGGCTGTACTGGAACATAAATTTCCGCATAGGTTCGGCTTTCAGTGGCCGGAGAGAATACATACGGTTCGTCAGGTTGTTTACAATAAATCCCAGTTTCTGATTCTTTCCCAGCTCATAATGGATCCGTGCATCCAAAACTGTGTTCCCATTGTTATGGTGATAAAAATAATTTCTGTAAAGAACAGGTTGTAAGGTTCCTCCTGCCGCCAGGGTAGCGTCTTCAAAATCAAAAATAGCCTTGTCCAGGTTTTCTGTTTTACTGAAATATTTCAAACTTCCACCGATAGATAATTTTTTAATATCGAATTGCAGATCCGCTTTGGCCGTATGAATAAAACGGTATTTCAGGATCTCGCGGGAAGGATCCACACTAGTAGTATTATAACTAAAAGCCGTACTCCCTCCCGGATTATAATCATGTGCAAAGACATAGTCCGGTTGTAATGTCACCGGCATAACGTAGGTATATCCGGCAATTATATAAACTTTAAGGTCATTGTTTATCTTTATCATACCATTCATGGAGACATCCAGTCCGTTGATTCGGGATTTACCTGTATTAACAAATTTAAATCCTGCCAGGGCGAAGGTATATGTGGAATCCCAGAAACCAAACAGGTATTCAACCGTATTATTATATACCTGATAAAAATAAGCCGCATCGAAATATCCGTAGAATTCATTAAACTTAAAGCCCTGCTTTATTCCAATCTCTGCATTCCAACTGGTTTCGGGTTTCAGTCCGGGATTATCAAACACTCCGAAAGTTCCAACATTTGTACGAATAAACCTTTCTGTAATGGTCGGAAAGCGGTATCCCTGGCCCATTGAAGTTCTCAAATAAGTTTCCTGGCCCAGTTTCAGGTTGGCGCCAAAACGAAAAATAGGCTTGGTATCCCTAATGGTATCATTCAGTATAAAATGTTCTATCCGGGTTCCTCCCGAAAGGGTCAGTGCATTACCAAATTTTTTCTCAACTTCCATATACAAGGAAATATTCCACAGATAATTTTCGGGAGAGCCGGAAGCAGCATACATGTTGGCATTGCTGTGGGTATAACTGCTGGAGATGCCTCCGATAAACTCCAGATCTCCCAGGTTTGAAAAACTCTTTGAAAACTGGTATTGATTATATAGCATAAAAACTTTGCTGGACTGGTTATTGATAAGATCATTATCTGAAACATAAATACGGTTGTTGAACCTGTGTTTACTGCCCATGCCCGTATAATAGCTTATGAACGGATCGAGGTACCATATCAGATGAGTACCCAGCAAAACCGCTCCGGGATAAGCCCGGTAAAAGTTAGTGGTGTCATCCAGCCAGGCCAGTACCGTGCTGCTTTTCGAGTACATGATATTTCCGTTCACCCCATATGCCAAACCTTCCAGTTTTTTGGAACGGTGCTTGAAATTTAAATTGAAACGCGATTTATCATTGACCATGTCTTTGTCTTTTATACCCGTTGTATCTATAACCAAAGGACCCGGTCGGGGAGCTCCGATATAATTTTTTTCTCTCAGGATAAAGCCCCCTATAACAAGATCGGTATGGCCATCATTTAATTTACGGGCATGCAGAAAGCTGGCTCCTGCACCGGCATTTATTCCGTTCCACCATTTTGAGGCAGGTTCCGGTGGTCTGTTATACATGCTGGTAAAAATATGCACTTTGGTTTTTGGTGTAAGTCCGGGATATGCCGTACGTATATAAATGGCGCCGCTCAGGGCAGCCGATCCTGAGAGAACGGAAGAAGCCCCTTTTACCACTTCCACCTGCTTGATATTTTCTATGGGGATAAGAGACCAGTCCGGTTTTCCATTGTCGCCCGACATAATAGGCATATCATCAATAAAAACGGCAACCTTACTTCCTACACCAAAGGTAAAACCACTCCCTCCCCTTATCTGCGGTTCTTCATCGAGGATGGTCAATCCGGGCGTCATGTTCAGGGCTGTTTGTATGGATGTGGTATTGCGCTGCTCGAGCAGACGTGGTTTCATAACCTCCAGAGAGACTGTCTGATCTTCCAGTTTCTTATCAAACTTTCCGGCTTTTATCACAACATCTTTAAACTGTTCACTAAAGATCTCCATCTCCACATCCACATTGACCACCGAATCGGCAAAGATCTCAACCTCTTTTTCGATCGTTTTCATCCCCGTGTAAGAATAGACAAAAGTATAAATGCCCGGATCACATTTCAACTGGTAATGGCCGTTCATGTCACTCACCGTACCAAATGTCATATTATGTTTCTGATAAATATTGGCACCTGCCAAAGGTTCCTTTGTATCCTTGTCAATGATCCGTCCGACAATCCATCCTTTCTGGGAGAAAACAGGCAGAGATAATAAAATAAGAACGACAACCAACAAATATGTCCGCCTGTTCCGTGTTACGGCCTGCCTATACATAAACTCACAGTTTTGATTTATGCTTAATTAATCATCACTTTTCGCACATGACTCTCTTTTCCATGATATACCCTGACAATATAGATACCCTTCCTTCCGGGATCTACTATCATATTATTTCC